>JBBRVA010000065.1:0-16418 GCA_038247295.1 Caldilineales bacterium
CCACCATGTTCAGACCGTCGAACCAGGCGTTCGGATCACAAGAGTGGTTAATCGGTTTCCACTCCTCGGGCGTATCGCTCCAAATTGCCCAGACTTCTGCCGTAATGGGCCAGGCGTACTGGGCAAACCATGTGCGCTTCAAACCTGTCCAGTTTTTCTGAACATGACTTCTGCTCACCAAAAAGTGCGGCTGTTCTTCGTACGCCTCGATCAACTCGCCGACAGCAATCTCGGTGCTGGCGTACATGCCAAAGCCACTGATGGGGTGTAATGTGAGCTGCCACTTACGCCGCTGTTTCTGTTGACGGTTCAACGCCGCGCCGATCATCTTTTCGGCAAAATCGTGATGGCCACCGGGTTGTTGGAGCAAAATAAAGTCGGCGCTGCCTGCTTCTTGCGGCGGATAAAAGATGCTGCAATTCGGGTTGATCTCGAGCATGTAAAGTTCACCATCGGCATCCATGCGGAGATCACAGCGGCCATAGCCATTGCCATTTAGCCCGATAAAAAGCGTCTTCGCCATGCCCTGTAAACGCTCAACCAGATCGGCATCGACAACTGGTATGCAGGTCATACCCTGATAGTCAATCCATTTGAGATCAAAATGTTTGAACGATTCACCAGCGGGAAAACGAAATTCGACCGGTGTGTAGGCAACCGGGTTGATCTCATCGGCTGGATTTTCGACCACTAACACAGTAAATTCACGGCCCTCGATAAATTCTTCAATCAGTGCACCGCCAAAACTTTCAATTGTCAACGAGACTTGCTGGTAAAGTTGCTCAATCCGCTCGACCCGCGAGGCTTTGGTTAGCCCAATGCTGTTGTAACTGTTCGGGTGTTTCACAATCAGCGGGAAGCGTAAATGGCGGGTGGCCGCTTCTAGGTGGCCGGTTTGTGTTACAAAAGTGTAGGCGGGCGTTTTTACATCGTAATAATGGCAGACAAACTTCATTGTCTCGCGTGTCGGCTCGTAAAAACGGGCGTTGGCTCCTGTAAAAGCGGCGCCGTAACGTTCCAGGGCTTGGATCACTTCGACGCCAGGGCGGTCTTCATCCCAGGCGCCATCGCACAGATTAATAAAAACATCGAACTCATAGCGCATTAAGTTGCGCACTTGGCGCACGGCCGTTGCTTTGCGAATTACATGGTGTTCACAGCGGTGACCAGGCAGATAGGGGGCTGGGTCCGGTAAGGGATCATAATCTTTGGTTGGGGCATCCGAATCTTCATAAGAGCCGGTTAGAATGCAGATGTTCATGATTGGGTTTGAAAGGTCCTTTGACGAATAGTAGATTACAAAAATGGTGAGGTGAATGGTAAATGGTAAATGGTAAATGGTAAGTGGTAAGCCGTATTAAAAGTAGCTACCAGTTATTATTTACTACTTACCACCTACCACTTCCTCCCTAAAATACTCGACGATCAGCGTCTGGATCGCCGCTTCAAGTTCCACCCATGCCACATGTGGCAATTTGTTGATCGTGATAAAATCTTGCACCATAAAAACATTGTAGATTGTACCCAGGGCAAACAATTGCGCGGCCAGTGGGTGGGCGGCCGCGGCTTCAACGCTGGGAAAATTAAGCGGTTGCCCGAACTTTTTTGCTGGGAGCACAAACTTTAACGCATTCGGGTTGGGTGTCTTCTGCACCTTAAGTTGCATGGCGTATAGTATAGCAGTCTGCACGGAAGCGATCAAGAACGCTATTGGATCAACGATCATTCAACGATAGTAGGATAAAATAGAAAAGAGAAGATTACAATAGGGTTAGATAACACCAAATTCTTAGATAAAGGAGATGATCATGTCCGAGCAACGCGTTGATATTTGGGAGAAGCGCTGGGGTGCGCTCGACCGTATTCTGCAAGCCACGCTGACTGTGCCGGCCAGTGGCCACAATATTCCCCGCCAAGAGACGTTACAAAGTCTGCGCCAATGTCTGCATGCCTTTGGCCGTAGTCACTTCGACTTTTTCAAGAGCGGCTTCGCGGGTAAACGTGGGATCATTTTGGAACCTTCGTCCGAGTATCCCGAAGAATATGTGCTAAATACAATCCTCAATCAGGTAGCCCACGATTTAGATGTGCTCGATCGAGCTACGCATCAGCGGATGTCGACCGCCGTGCCAGATATGATTAAAACGCTCAATCGAGCAGATACCCTGGCCTACACGGCCTTGGAGCCGGCGATTCAGGAGCATCTGATCGCCAACACGACCGTCGTCACCTACTTTCAAAAATCGGTTACGGTGCGCATTGTGCCCTATGCTCCGGTCGCCTTGATTGGCATTCCCTTTAGTGCGATCGATAGCCCACGCGATCTGTTGGCTATTCCCCACGAGGTCGGTCACTATGTGTACCGTCACGGCATCTTCCAAGCCGAACACAGCGGTAGTCGGGTGGCCGCAGTGTTACGCAACGAGCTTTCCGACCGCCCGCAGTGGCTGCTCAATTGGCTGGAGGAGATCTTTGCCGATATTTACGGCTGCCTGGTGGCCGGCCCAGTGATTGCGCTTAGTTTTCAAGCATTGGCGGGTGATTCGACCCTGACCGAATTTACTGAAGATGATGGTGAACATCCGGTGCATGCGGTGCGTTCGAATGTTTATACGTCGATCTTGCGCCGCAGCCGTTTTAGCGAGGAAGCGACCAAGGCTTTAGAGCACGGCTGGAAGCGGCAGATGGCGGCGCGGCGTGCACCGGATAAATTCGTGCCACATGGGGTGCCGGCCACAACCGAGAACGAGATCTCACTAGCGCAGGCCAACGCCGAGGTAGGCGATGTGATCGAAACGATCATGGACGAGCATTTGAAGGATCTGCTTGACCCGGATCGCATCGGCCCGGACAGCCAGGATCCAATCTGGATTTGGGACGATTTGGATGATGGTGAGCGGCTCGATCAACTTTATGATAAATTTAGCCAGCGCGTCGAAAAGATGAATGGTGCGGATACCGCCTCGGTGCCAGAATTGAAGGTAGCCAAAGGCGAGCAGAGCCAAGAAGCTGTTGCACGGCTTGCCGCACGCAATCCGAATACCGGCATCAAACCGGTTGAGCACAAGCTAGGTGATACGGGGCTGTGGGTCGACGCGATGAAGGTTGCCGCCACGGAAGGCCGGGCGCTACATATGCCACCGGAGATCTGGACGGCATTGCTCGATACGAACGGCTGGGCGGTGGAAGGGCCCGGCGGCGGCCATACCCATTAGGACCGTTTGACGCTTAGGTAGCATAAGGTTCATTCAATTAAGGCCATTTCAAAAATTTAGATGATCCACGAAGTGACACGAAGACTGGTTTTTCTTCGTGTCGCTTCGTGGATCATCTAAATTTTTGTGTCGCCTAATTAATGCCCCTACGCTTTCGTCTGGCCTAAGCGGGCGCGTAGCTGATCGGTTAAGGGGTGATTTTGCAAGATTGCAATCCCTAATGCTTCATGCCAAAACGTTTGTGCTTGTTCATGTTTGTCTACCTCATTATACAGATCCCCCAAGTGGCGCATGATGTTAATTGAGTTAAAGGTCTCTTGTAGCTCACGCAACAGTTCGAGGCTGTTCAAGGCGTTGTTGATCGCTAAGGAAGAATTATTTTCCAGCGCGTAGATTCTACTCAATTCGTAGAATGTAAAGGCTTCAAATCGCCGATTGCCCATCCAGCGGCATAATTCGATGGCTTTTTGCGCGTATAGGCGGGCTAAATCAACTTTCTCCTGTAAGCGGGCCACAACGGTAAGGCTGTAATAGGTAGCCGCCAATTCCCCTCGATCTTGTAACTTTTCACAGAGGGCTAAAGCGCGTAAACAGTAGGCATCGGCCGCGCCATAGGCACCTTGCTCCAGTGCAATATCGGCTAATAGTCTTAATGTCGGCAAAGCGCCGGCTTGATCATTGATCGCTTCTTGCATGGCCAGTGACTGCTCACACAATTGTTTAGAGTCGTCGAGTTGGCCGAGCCGATAATATAATACCGCTTGCTGGTAGAGCACCGCCGCGATGCCAATCTGATCTTCGATTTGCTCACGCAAGGCTTTGCTTAAGCGCAACATTTCCTCGGCTACATCGTACTTCGCTTGTTCGATCGCAATTCTGGCTAGATAGTAACGCACGCTGGCAATGCCCGTTTCAGAACCGAGTTTTTCATAGATCTGCATGCTGGTAGCCAGCAAGTTTTCTGCCTCTGCGAAATTATCTTGCTCAATACAGGCTTGTCCCCATTTCAACAAGCACGCCGCATCTGCATGTTCATCACCCAGCGCGATGGCGGCATCATGCGCCCATTGATAGCCTTGGCGCGCTTGGGTGTACCGCGCGCGTACAAACCAGGCTTCGGTTAAGGTGGCCGTATAAACGAGTACAAGCGGCCATGCTTGCTGAGCATGCGCCGCGCCCATGCCGGCCATCATGTTTTCCCACTCGGGCCGCAAAGCGAGATAGTTTGTCCGGTTCTGTTGGGCAAACATCTGGTAGTAGATGGCCATTGCCTTTTGCACGGCTGGCCCTTCGCCCATTTGCTCGCGCGCAAAGTCTGCCAATAACGGATGCTGGCGATAGCGGTTGCCTTCGACTTCTCCCACCAGCGAGAGCGCACCCAGCGCAAAAAGCCGATCCTCGGTAGTGTAGACATCTAGCCCGGCGATGTGCGCCAGCGCCGGCGCGGCAAACGAGCGCCCGGCAAAGACGGCCAGCAGAGCAAAGATGTGGCGCAGATTTGTATCCAAAGCTTCCCAGCTAACAGTAAACGAAGTGCGCACGGCGCGATCGCTAATCGCCAGATCGAGCCTTTCTTTGACATCGCGCAGCCGCGTTGCCATATCAATTAAACGCCGGCGCGGGCGCGAAACGAGCCGTTGCGCCGTGATCTCGACGGCCAGGGGCAAGTGCTGCAGCAACGCGCAGATTTCCGCCGCGGCTTCTGGTTCTGCCGTCACCCGCGCCTCACCCAGGATCTGAGTGAGCAGGTGGATCCCTTCTTGGGGCGCCAACTCGCCGACGCTGTGCGGCTGGGCGTTGAGCGCGGTGGCTACGTCCAGATCGCGCGTGGTCAAGAGCATGGCGCATTGCGGACCACCGACCAGCAACGGTAGCGTACGCCGCACGCTACGCACATCATCCACGATGATTAAAGTGCGCTTATCGGCCAGCACCCCACGCAGGGCGGCAGCGCGTGTCTCTACGTCCGAGAGGCCACGGAAATTGTAGCCATAAGCTTGCGCCCACTGGCCCAAAATATCGAGCGGGTCGCTATTGGCAACACTGGCCCAGAGCACGCCGTCGACAAAATGTTCGCGCAAGGCATGGCCGATATGCGTGGCCAGCGTGCTCTTGCCAATCCCGCCCATCCCGATCAGGGCATGGATGCGCGGCCCTTTCTTCGCCACCAACGCAGCGGTCAGGGTGACCAAATCGTCGATACGCCCGACAAAGTGTGTGATCGGGGTTGGCGCTTGAAAAGGCGGCGGCAACGCAACCGAGGGCAGCGTAAAAGTGGGTTCGGCAGGCTCTTCTGGTTCTAGCCCGATCTCGCCCGCCATAATCTTATCGTAGATGGCGTTGGTTTCATCGGAAGGCGGGACGCCATATTCCTGATCGAGCACATTGCAGCAGAGCTCATATTGCTGCAAGACGGCGCCACGTTGGCCGCTGCGCGCCAACAAGACCATCATACTGCGATGCGCTTCCTCCAACCAGGGCTCGCGTTGTAACAGGTGGCTTAGACAGTTGATGCCGGCGCTAAAACGGCGCGCCTGACCATAGGCTTCCGCCAGGCGCAAGACAGCACGCCGGTAGACCTGGCGCAGCCGTTCACGTTCTGGCGCCACCCACTCATCCCACAGTGGCTCATCCAGGTTGAAATCTTCCAGCAAATCGCCTTGGTAAAGTTCGACGGCGGCTTGCAATTGTTCGAGGGTGGGAGTGGGGCTTTTTAGAATCGTTTCGAAGCGCGCCAGATCACTGATGTAGTTGGCCTCGGTCTTGAGGGCTACCGTCTCGCGTGGGCTGTCGATAAACTCGCCAAACCACTTGTTCAACCAGCGCGAAAGCTCGGTGCGCAGCTTGGCGCGCGCATCGTCATCATCAGATTCGCTCCAGAGTAGGCCACCCAAATGTTGGCGCGAATGGCGGCGATTCGTGGCGGCCAAATAATAGAGCAACGCCTTCGCCTTATTTGAAGGAATCTCGATTTCATTACCGTTCAGCTTCACCTGAGGACGGCCCAATAGGGTGATTTCGAGCAAACTCATACCAATGGCTCCGGGGGGTAAATAACAAATACAACGCGGGCATCAAGGTGACAAACAGACACGATGGCAGCCATCCTGTTAATTTGCCTTCTGATACCAAAAGCATTAATTCCAGAAAACGCCAAGCGAAACAATGCCCAAATGTGTAATGAACTGACGCACTGTTGGATCAACGATTTATCAACGTTAATTTAGTATAGTCAATTTTAGAAAAGAGCAATAAATAAAGCCTAATCTGGCTGGGTTAAGCTGTGAAACATCGTGATTTTGTTGCCCATTCAATTATAAAGATAACTTGATGAAAAGTCCAACATTGTAAGGTTTTAATCCGTTCCAGGCGCAGCAAACATGTAGCAGGGAGAGCGATTTCCCCTAATCGCTCTCCCCATCCATACAAAGGTAAACGCGATACAGGTTCACACCGCACCAGTGAATTCTGCCAAAGGAGAAATAAGATGATTTTGATTGTTTCTACAGAACAAGATGATCATACCCAGGCGATCTTACGCCATTTAGCCCGCTTGCGTGTCTCAGCCAGTGTGTGGGATCTGGCTCACTTTCCTCAGCATCGACAACTTGCCATGAACTTTGGTGGCTTAGATGGGAGCCAGGAGAACATACTCTCAGATTATGAAGGCGATCTCGCCTGTTCAGATTGTCACGTCGTGTGGTGGCGGCGGGCACTACCGTTTGTGCTCCACCCAGAAGTGGTCGATATCTGCTCGCGGCGCTTCGCTTACACCCAATGTAACACGGCTATTTCTGGCCTGTGGTTGGCCCTGGACGCCTTCTGGGTGAACAATCCTATGCGCGAGGAAGAGGCCGTGCGCAAGGCGCATCAGCTGAAAACTGCCCAGCAGGTGGGTCTGACAATTCCGAATACACTGATTACCAACAATCCCAACCGTGCGCGCGCCTTTGTCTATCGCCATGGCTTCGACCGTACGGTTTACAAAGCATTTTCGGAACAGGACAATAGCTGGCACGAGACGCCAGTCGCCGGGTCGCGGGCCCTCACTCAGCTCGACAAGGTCTGTTATGCGCCGGTTATTTTCCAAGAACGAATCCCAGTCCAATGTGATTTACGGATCGTGGTGATTGGGAAAAAGGTATTTCCTGTGGCCGTACATGGCCAGGAAGTTAGCCAGCCGGTAGGTCATCGCATGCCAATAGGACGTATGCATGGCGAATCTTTCGAGTTGCCAGTTGCGGTAACAGAACGTTTGAGCCTGCTGATGGAACGCTTGGGGCTGGTCTACGGGGTTGTGGATTTGCGTCTAACGCCGGATGGCCAATATGTTTTTCGCGAGGTAGATCCATCTGGGGCGTGGCTCTGGTTGGAAGCATGTTCTGGCTTGCCAATTACAGAGACCTTTGCCCGTTTCCTCGCCAGCCATGATACGGGCAGTCGGGAGAACTAATAACAAATTTGAAAAAATGCAGGGTAAATCTATAGTTGAACGATTGTCACCCTGTAAGGGTCTGTTTTCATCTTGGAAAACAGACCCTTACAGGGTGACAATGGGATACTTTATGCTTTTAGCAACCCTTAGCCCAGAACGACAGCGCGCCGCGATTGATTTTAGGCGCCGCGGCGCACGAGCTGCTGCATCAGGGCAAAGGGTGCATGCAAGACTTTAAAGAAGCCGATAATTGGCTTCCATAAGAAGTCGAAATCGCGCACCGACGAGCGCGCAACCAAAATGGTCAGCACAAGGATACTCACAGAGATGGCAAACTGGGTAACTTCGCCCAAGTGAATGTGGAAACTTTCTTTGACGATCAATTCGATGCCAATCGCCAGTACGAGCAGGTAGGCCCCCGTTTGCAGCGCGGGCTCCCAGGCCACCAGCCGCGTGAAGATGCCGGCGGCAAAGCGCATGGTCAAAATACCCAACGCCACACCAACGACTACCACCCAAAACGCATTGGACAGGGCAACCGCAGCAACGACATTATCCAAGCTAAAGGCCAGGTCGGCCAGTTCGATGGCAACGACGGTGGGCCAGAAGGCGTTATTCTGCACTTTCTGCAGAAGGCCATGTTCCTCTGGGTGCTCTTCTTTATCCAAGTGGGCAATATGCTCAACGGCCAGATAGATCAGATAAGCAGCGCCCAAGATACGCAGCCACGGATTTTCGTTGATGAAGGTTGCCACAAAGAGCATCAGCGTGCGCCCCAGATAAGCCCCCAGTAGGCCGACTTTTAAGGCGGCCTCGCGCTGCATGCCCAGCAAGCGATCCATCGACTGCGACATCCAACTGAGCCAACTTGGCCAAGGCACGGCTTCATCCGCCGGTAAGGCAGCGGCCATCGCGCCCAACACGGCCGCGTTGTCGATTGATAAGATGCTTTCGAGAAAAATCAGTTGGACGATGATCGTAATAACAGCTATATCCATGCGGAATACCTTTATTGTGGTAAAACAGTGCTAAGCCTGCTATTGATTGCGTGACGATGGCAGCTAGGTGATGGCTTGGGCGCCTACAGCCAGAAGCTTTTTTACGAATTTTACCAAAAGATAGTATACCAGCCTGATACCTGGCGATCAAGTGTTGGCTGATAGAGAATCAATGTCTTTGGGGCGTCAATTTGATCAGAATATCCTAATTCCCACTCAGATTCTCGCTTGTTCTCTGTTAGCATTGATGGTTGTTTTGACAACCGGTTAGTAACCCGCTATGCTGTTCTCTGGCAATACTGCCAATCTACATCGAATTAAATAAAGGAGTGGGTTATGTCACCTAATACATCCTACATCAGTAGCACAGAGATGAACAGTACAGAGACCACTGGCATAGACAACGGAAAAATTTCGCTTAGGCGTGAATTATTTGGTGGTGAAATTTATGAATACTATCTACTCGGCCAATATATTGTCGCCGCGCCTGGCGTTTGTGGCGGGCGGCCAACCTTTAAGTATACGCGGCTAGAGGTGAGTGTGATTCTTGCCCAGCTTTCAACAGGTCGGAGTATTGAAGATCTGGTTGATGCCTACACGGAGAGCGATTTAACGGTTGAAGCTGTGCGCGAGGCTATCTTCCTCGCCAGCCAGGCGTTGGTGAACACATCCAATGCTCCCAAACTGGCTTTGGTATACGAATGATTGTCATCGACGAAAGTATCCACGAGCCTGTGATCATTCATGCGATAGCTGTGTGGTATCAGGGCCAAGTGTTGTCAATCCGTAAATTACGACCTAGAACCCTAATTAAAGATGACGGTATCCCTGCACTTCTCAATCAAGTTACTCAACCCACTTTTGTTACAATTAATGTCATTGACTTCTGGAGAAAGGTTCCGGCTGATCGTCGGTTTTGTATCATCGCCTTGGAAATTGCTCAAGATCAGACGGCAAACTTGCCAAATGTATTGCGCCGCTTACTCCGGCTTACCGAATTTCGCACCAAAGCTGCCCGCATGGGGAAAGTGATCCATGTGATGCCAACCTATATCGAGTATTATGTGGCCGACCGCCAGATTCAACGCGTTGCCTGGACTAACTAACTATGACCGGGCGCCACCAACCGCTCCGCCAAAATTTCAGCTACGTCTTTCACCTGCACACTGCCATCGCCTTTTTTGGCTGCATCGGTTAACATCGTTAAACAGAAGGGACAGCCTACCACCACGGTCTTTGCCCCGGTGGCGGCGGCTTCCGCATAGCGGTTTTGATTGACCGCCTCTGTCCCGTGCTCTTCTTCTTTCCACATCTGGGCACCACCAGCGCCACAGCAGAACGATTGTTTACCGTGGCGCGGCATCTCGATGATCGTCTGTCCCGCACTGGCCAGCACTGTGCGCGGGGCATCGACAATGCCGTTATGACGCCCCAGGTAACAGGGATCGTGGAATGTGATCGTGTCATTCTCCCCATTCAGCTGGACGCTGATCTTCTTAGCGGCCGTTAGCTCGGAAAGCAACTGCGTGTGGTGGATCACGGTGTAGTGGCCACCGTACTGGCCATACTCCTTGCCGAGGGTATGCAAACAGTGCGGACAGGTCGTGACGATCCGCTTTGGGTTGACTTCGTTCAGCGTCTCGATATTAGCCTTTGCCATTTCGTAAAAGAGATATTCGTTGCCTGAGCGGCGTGCAGCGTCACCCGTGCAGCTTTCACGTTCACCCAGCACGGCAAAATTGACGCCCGCCGCGTTTAGCACCTTCGCCAATGCCTGCGCGGTCTGCTGTGCGCGCGGATCATACGAAGGCGCGCAGCCCACCCACCAGAGTAAATCCGGCGTTGGGTTCTCGTCGATCGTTGGCACGTTCAGCCCGGCGGCCCAGTTGAGCCGGTTGGCCGCGCTTTGATTCCACGGATTACCATTGCGTTCCATGCCGCGATAGGCCGTCTTCAATTCTTTGGGGAAGGTGTCTTCCATCAGCACTTGATGGCGGCGCAGATAGAGAATGTCGAACATCGGCTCGTTGCCCACCGGGCAGATGTCGATGCATGCGCCGCACGCTGTACACGCCCATACCGCCGACTCACTAATCGCATAATCAATCAAGTTCAAATTTGATATTTGGCCAGCAGCCAACGCTTCCTGGTGAGCGTTTAGATAGTAGCGCTTGTTCACTTCGAGCGCCGATGGGGATAGCTCCTTGCCAGTCACATAGGCCGGGCAGACATCCTGACAGCGGTTGCACATGATACAGGCATAGGCGTCGACCAGATGGGTCCACGGCAGTTGCTCGATTTTGGCGACACCGAACTCTTCGTGCGTCTCATCGTCAAATTTCTCTGGCTCCAGTGCGCCCAGCGAAGTGCGTTGGGGCTTGGTCAAAAAGTTGACGCCCGCCATAATCAGGTGGAAATGTTTGGTGTAGGGAAAATAGGGAATAAAAGCCAGGATCAGCCCCAGCGCCACCCACCAGCCGATATGTTGGCCGGCTACTAGCATGGCTTCACTCCACCCGTTCCATAAATTGCTGACCAGGTAGGCAAAAGGCTGGCCCCATGTACCACCATGCAGCGCGAGGCTAAAGCTCTCTCCCAAGAGCCGGAACCCAACATGAAAAAGAATAAAGAGGCCGACGATCAGCGAATCGCGCTGGATACCGCCTGCCCGCACCGCATCCACCAACAACACATTGTCGTGATAGGCCAACGCTTTAGGACGCACAATGAAGCGGCGCACGAGAAAGTAAAGCATGCCGATCAGGACGGCGGCCGTCAACAGGTCGGCCAGGAAGCGATAGAAGTTGCCAATCCAGCCTTCGCCCAGGAAGATGATCGAAAAGTAACCACTGATTACATCGCCTAGATTGACGAGAAAGTAAAAGGTGAAACCCCAGGCGATCATAGCGTGAAAAACATTCGCCGTTAGCCGAGTCTTCCAAATCGGGCGGAAGGTGATCCACGTTTGCAAGGCAGTAAATGCCCGCTCAGTCATTTGTTGCAAGGTGGGGAATTTACCACCACCGCGGCGGATCACCTGGTAAACATTTTTGAAGTTGATATAGCCATAGGCGAGCGCGCCGATGACACAGATGATAAAGAGAATTTTCTCGCTGAAGGTAAGCATGGATGACTCTGTCCTTGTAGAGTTTATGTGGATCAAGTTTATATTGATCGAGGATGCGAAGTGACCCTAGATGTACAGATTTTGTTTATTCTAGCACAAGGTGGTTTTGACACCGTTGCCACGTGGTTATAAAAAGGCTCTCCTTCGCGGGGAAGGAGAGCCTTGATAACACACATTGTTGTTGATTGAATCAATTAATGGGTCGTTGCAAAAACTTCTGTCACATCAACCGCAAAGCCAGTTAGCAGCACCGAGGTTGCCTGCATGCCAGACGTAAATTCGCCGCTCACAACGTATTCTTGCGCATGCAACTGCAAAACCGTAATCAATTGTCGGTTCGGGTCAACAATCCAATATTCGGCGATGCCGGCTTGCGCATAATCGACGCGCTGCTCTTCATAGTCCCGCTTTGGATCATCAGGGCTAACGACTTCCATGACTAAATCGACGTTTTCCCAGTAGCGCTCGCCTTGCTGAGCAAGCTTGTCGGCGAAGATAAAGACAACATCTGGTTCACGAAATTTGCGCAGACCCAAGCGGACACGTAATGGTGCTGCTAACACCTCACCCAAATTATGTTTCGTGACAAACATCCAAAGTAGGCGTTGCAACAAAAATACAATGCGTTGATGGCGTGGGGTAGGCATTGGCAAAACCTCTACATGGCCGTTGGTGAGTTCAACAAGGTGATTGGTATTCAGTTGGAGGTAATCTGCTTCGCTCCACTCGCCTTGATCAGGAAAGAGTTTGGCAATCTCCCAGGCCGGCTCTGCGACTGGCTCGCGCACTGCATCGCGGATGGTCATGGTCATCTCCGTGTTATGCCTAGATTATCCGCAACTCTGGATCGGACGCCATCGTCATCACGCTGATGCGGGCGGCAATTTTACGGGCCAGATCGCGGAAAGATTTCGCAGCGTTGCTTTCCGGTGCTTCGATCACAATTGGTTTGCCGCTGTCACTGCCCATGCGAATACGGGCATCCAATTCGACTGTGCCGAGGAACTCAACGCCCATCAAGCGCGCCGCACCTTCACCACCGCCGGTGCCGAAAATCTCACCGGTCATGTTCTCGATCACGCCGATGATTGGCACTTCCAGCCGTTTGAAGGCCGTCGCCCCACGTCGCGCATCGCTCACGGCTACCGCCTGCGGACCAGTGACAATGATGCTGCCGATCAGTGGTACACTTTGCGCCAGACTCAGCTGCGCGTCGCCCGTGCCAGGCGGCAGATCAACAATCAGATAGTCCAGTTCGCTCCAACGCACATCCGTAAAGAGTTGCCGGATTGCCTTGTGCAGCATCGGCCCCCGCCAAACTACCGCTTCGCCTTCGGGCATCATAAAGCCCATGCTGATCACTTCCACACCATAGGCCGTAAATGGGATCATCTTTTCGCGCTCAACACGCGGCTTGCCAGAGAGACCAAACATCATCGGAATGTTGGGTCCGTAGATGTCGGCGTCGAGCACGCCCACTTTGGCCCCTTCTAAGGCGAGACTGACCGCCAGATTGGTGCTGACCGTGCTTTTGCCGACACCACCTTTACCGCTGGCCACAGCAATAATATTCTTGACGGGAATGTTCAGTTTACCTGCAATCCGACTATCGGTGCGCACTTGGGCATCAAAACGCACTGTTACCTTATCCACATCCGGCACCATCCGCTTGATCGCAGCGATGCTCTCGTTTTCCATTTGGCTGCGCAACGGACAAGCCGGCGTGGTCAACATAATCGTAAAGCCAACCTGGTTGCCGCTAATGGTAATATCGCGGATCATGTTGAGTGAGATAAGGTCGTTATGTAATTCTGGCTCTTGCACAGTGCTCAACGCTCTGCGCACCGCTTCTTCCGTAATGCCACCGCTTTTGCGTCCAAACATGGGTCTCTGTCCTTTTCTTCGCTCATCAGCCGAAAGTGTGCAAACACAATATTTTATCAACGGGCAAAACATCGGTTTGCACATTTTTCACAGATGAGCCCTTTTATTTTGTTCCGTAGCAAATTATGCTACTTTATTATACGCAACCGCAAGGACTATACAAGTTGGAAGCTTACTTTTAGACCGACTGGGCGCGATCCTCACCCATCATGTTGACTACCTTGCGCCCCATTTCAACGGCGTAGTTTGTGCCCCGATCCCACGGGTAGACTTGACTCATCGAGGCAAAGTAGAGACCTTGCAACGGTGTACGAATGGCAGGGATCAGATCAAGATAGCCTACCGGCGGCACCGGCTGCGCATATTTGGCTTTGTGGACCCAGGCCCCCTTTATCCAACTTGGCTCAAAGTTCGGATTGAAACGCGACAAGTGCGGGGAAAATTCCGCCAGCAGTTCGTCGGCGCTCAGGTCAAAATAGTGGTGATCCGGCTCCAGATAGTTGCCCAAGTAGAGTAAATGATCACCAGCGTAATGGCTTGGATCGATCATATTGGTGTGTTCGACCAGCGCCAACAGCGGAATCCCTTCACGCTTGGGCAGGCTAATCCAATATTGATCGGCTGTCAATTTGCGGTCCAGCGCTACGGTCAACACGACGGCGCCCATACTGCGCAGCTGGCTTAACTGACCTAAGTAGGCTGCGGGCAAGTCTGGCGCCATCTGTTGCATCAGCCGCGGGCTAACCGTACTCAACACGCGGTCGAAAGTGGCGGGTGGTCTATCGTTGGTGTGGATCTCAAAACCGCCGCCCGCGACTGGTTTGATCAACCGGATCGGGCTTTGGGTCTGAATTTGGACACCCTGTTGGCGAATGCGTCCGGCTAAATGCTCGATAAAGGCCTGAAAGCCGCCATCGAAATAGGCCAGCTTGGTAGTGCGGGCAAAGACGCGCGCCCAAAGCCAGGCCATATTGATCTCTTTGTAATGATCACCAAATTTACCTTCCAACTGAAATTCCCAGGCCGCTTCATAGGCTCGCTTGCCCATCCATTTGCGCGCCCATTCATCGGCGCGCATCCGGTCGAATTGACGCCAGGGCCGGCGCGGATTGTAGCGCAAATAGGCGATCGCCATGCCCATGCGTAAGCGATCGATCAGTGGAATCAGAGGAAAGGTGAGGACACGGGTCACACTATCGAGCGGATAATTTTTGCCCTGGTAATGAATGGCTGTGTTGGGCCGGTAAATTTTCAGCGCGTGACCGAATCCGATCTCACGCACCAGATCAAACATGGCGCGGTCGGAAGTAAACAGATGATGGTAATAATGTTCGAGCGGCCATTCCCATTCTGGCCGCCCTTTAAAGCCAGCGGCTAGACCACCGAGATGAGGACCAGCCTCATAGACAGTAACCGCAGCCTGTTGATTGCGGCTCAGATCATAGGCCGCGGTCAAGCCAGTAACGCCGCCGCCAATAATGGCAATTCGTACGGGGTGTTGAACTTCCATAGGTGGCATCACAGTTACGCGGCCAGGGAAAGCGCACCGGGGCGTACACCTTGTTGCAAATGCATGCTCAATTGACGTCTGGCCCGGCTATACATTTCCAGCAGATCGGTGTCATTGCCTTTGTACGATTGTACGGTCTGTGTGGCACACAAGAAACAACCGCGCAAAAACTTATAATTGTTGCTGTTGCATTTCAAACAACCGTCTAACTCGATCATCATCAAGACAAAAGCCAGGCTATCAGGGTGGGTTTCGGGCAAAGCTGAAACTCGATCCACCAGTGAACGCCACTCTTCACCGCGCAAATCGCGCAGGCTAGAGATCAAATGGGCTGGAAAGAGCAATTCGGCTTTGGCATGGACCACATAGTAATCATTCAAATCGGACATGAATACCTCCATAGAAAATTCGCTCATCAGACGAAATTGTGCAAACGCAATATTTTGCCGCTGGCGAAAACATCGGTTTGCACAATTTTCTTAGCTGAGCGAGAAAATTATTACAAACTTAATTCCACGTTGGGAATCTTCACCGGTTGGAGGGCGCCATTGCGTTGCGCATACCCACGATCAACCAACAGATTTAGATTTTTGAGCAGCACATCAAGTTCCAACCCACTATTGGCGGCCACGGTGGCCAATGTTTCATCTGGTTCCACTGCGCAACTGCTGCATCCACCCAGATGGAAGCCAGCCAAAATCTGTTGTGCTTGCGGATGGAGCAGTTGCGCCTCCCGCACCGTCATTTCGGGTTGGAAGGCAATTGTGCCAGTGCGTTGCTGTAACTCCACGCGTAATTTGGCCCCTGTCGCGACTAATTCTTCACGCAGCTGGCGCATCTCATCGTTGGCATCAAACAAAGCACGATTGTAGCGATCTAAGCGCCGCGTGGCGGTATTCAATTCTTGTTGCAATTTCCAGGCATAGGCAAGCGCAATACCACCGATCATCAACGCCAGCCAACTGATCACTGTTCCCATTATACACCTCTTTCTAAAGCCAGTAATCAGTAGACATTATACCGATTTAATTCCGTGGTCTGACAGGATGACGCCGACCTGCGGTCGGACGATGACAGGATGAATAACGCCTGGTCATCCTGTCATCCTGTCATCCTGTCATCCTGTCACAGGTGTACAAAACAAATCGGTATAAACTCTAATGTACATGGCGTCCGACTACTCACTGATTACTGTTCACCGATTACTAAATCGTATACTCTTCTCCCGGCGCCAACACGGTACAGTCGA
>JBBRVA010000066.1:0-16399 GCA_038247295.1 Caldilineales bacterium
GTCTTACTGTCTTACTGTCTTACTGTCTTACTGTCTTACTGTCTTACTGTCTTACTGTCTTACTGTCTTACTGTCTTACTGTCTTACTGTCTTACTGTCTTACTGTCTTACTGTCTTACTATCTACCGCCGCAACCACGCCAACACCCGCGGCATGGCTTCGGTATAAGCTTGATACAAAACCGGTGAAACCGCATAATCCCACGCGCCGACATGCGGCTGGAACGCTGCACCAAAGCCTTGCTTAAATTGCCAGACGCCTTGCATGGCATCGTCTGGATCATCAATTTGGGTGGGTGCGCCCCACCAATCGTACAGTGTACAGCCCTGCGCCAATGACCAGCGCAGCGCTTCCCATTGGAGTAAATAGTTGGGCATATCGCGCCGGTGACGTTCACTGCTGGCGCCGTAAAAATACCAGGCCCGTTTGCCATACCGCATAAGGAAAAGCGCCGCCACGGGCTGCGCATCGTCGGGATGTTCGGCAAGCAAAAGCACCCCGCCGGCTGGATTATCTGGCTCGTTTTGGGCCGCCAAAAAGGTTTGCCACGTGGTCTGGTAATAGCTGTAAGGGCGGATCAAAAAGTTATCACGCTGGCCGGTTTCGGCGTAAAGCGCATAGAATTGGGCTAGATCATCCACGCCGCCAACGCGTACACGCAGACCGCGCCGCTCGGCCAGGCGCACATTGTAACGCCATTTGCTCTTCATCCCTTCGGCCAGTGCTTCCTCACCCACAGACAAATCACTGTACGCTGTATTTTTAAATTGGATCTGTTCGCCGCTATAGCACCAGCCACGACGGTATAAGGCATGCAGCAAGAGTTTGCCCGTCGTTGTATCCTCACGCACATCCGGGTCAATTTTTACGAAGAGGCAATGCTTGGCCTTGGCATACGCTTCGATCTGCGCCAGGGTCTGGTTGACCAAATCCGGTTGCGACCAATCCAACGTTGGCCCTTTGGGCACATAGGCCACCCGCACCGGCAGATAGGGCACCGGCTGGCGCCAGAGCAATTGGAACGCAGCCTGGACACGCCCATCTTGGGTGAGCGCCACCCGTTCGGCCACCCACGCTGTCTGCCCCTTCACTGTGCCCCATTCCCAGCTTTGCAGCACGTGCGGATCGGGCAGCCCAGCCAGAATGGTGCGCCATTCTTCGGCGTTTTCAATCGTACGGAGTGTAGGTGATGGGATGATTGGATGAGTGGATGGCTGGGAAGGAGTCAACGAATTACCACTCACCCAATCACCCCATTGCCGGATTTCGCCTTGTTTGGCCCGCAGTTGCAGGCCAATCTTGTAAACTTGATAGCCCAGGCGGTTGACGGGTCGATCCCAGTCACCGATCATGCGCACCACCTGCCCACCAAAACCCTGCTTGAAACGATAGACACCCCACAGATCGTGGGCGGGAAAGGCTTCCAGATCAACGGGCAGTTCGTCGACGGGGACGCCGCTGCCATCGCCATTGCGCAGCCCGAGCGCTAGCTTGCCGACATCATCCGGGATCCCCCAGAAGTCGTAGCGGATGGCGCCGCGGCAGCGCGCCCAGCGCATGGCCGCCCATTGCAAGGCATGGTTGGGCATACGGTTGCGCTCACGGTTGCCGCTGGCGCCCCACAGATACCAGGCCGTCTGGCCCAAGGCAAAAACAACCAGCGCCGCCACCGGCTGATCTTCATATTCTGCCAATAAGAAAGCAGCGTGCTGGGGGACGAAGAGATCAAACGCGGCCTGATAGTAGGCGGCGCTATGAACAGAGAAGCCATCGCGTTGGCCCGTTGCCTGCATCAACGTATTAAACGCTGGCAGATCGGCCGCCCCCGCTTCACGCACCTGGATCCCTTTGCGCTCGGCCAGCCGAATATTATAGCGCCACTTGCTCTTCATGCGATCCAGGATGGCCGCTTCCGAGCCAGTAATGTCGAGCACCGTCGTGCTGCGTGGTTGGATAGTCTGCGCGCCGGGCTGAAAGCCATAGCTGGCCAGCAAGGCGCGGTGGGCCGGTGTGTCGGGCAATTCCGGCTCGATCTTGAGAACAGACGCCCCTTCGCGCCGGCATTCGGTTGTCAATGCAGCGAGCAAGGCCTCGGTCTGGTTACGATTATGCCAATCGGTAAGGGGTCCCTTAGGGGCATAGGCAATCGTCAAGCCACCGGGCAAGTTGGGCGTGCGCTTGTAAAGCAGCAAGGAACCGGCCTGGACGGCGCCCGTCGCATCTTGGCAGACTACGCGACCCTGGCGCCATTCAAAGCGACTTTTCAGGTCCCCCCAACGGCTGGTTTGCAGGATATGGGCGGCCGGATGGGTCGCGACAAAGGCATCCCAAGTGCAGTTATCAATTGATGGTGTGGTCATAAAATAAACTTTCCGCTGGTTGTTGCATACGGCTATGATACCATAGACGTATGGCGTAATGGGTAATGAGTGATGTGTGTAAGAGATTTTATCGCCTTACAACAACGGATTCAGACTGGAACAAATACTGCTCGACCTGGCTATGTACCATCCGTTTCGGTCTGAGTCCGTTGTTGTACCTCGCTCATAAATGCACAATGGCACTATATTTCTGTACACATGTAATGGCGCAAAGCCTAGCTGTGCTACAATATAAAGCAAATATAGCAAGTTTATCCAACATGATTTATCCAGCATGCTCGATACAAAGCGAGCCAAAACCGACGCATGAACAATGTCCGCAGCAATGATGTGATCATAGAGGCCGTGCCGAATTTTTCTGAGGGCCGTCGCCCCGCGGTTGTACAAGCCATTGCCCATGCAATTAGTGTGCCAGGGGTACGCATCTTGCACCAGACCAGCGATTGGGACCACAATCGCAGCGTGATCACCGTTGCCGGCCCACCGCAGGCAGTGCTGGAAGGTCTATTTCAAGCTGTACGCGTCGCAGCGCAACAGATTAATCTTTTCGAGCAGTGTGGCGAACATCCACGTTTGGGTGCGACCGATGTGGTGCCGTTGGTGCCGATCCAGAATATTACACTGGCAGAATGCGCAACGTTGGCCACCGAGCTGGGCCGGCGCATTGGCACCGAGTTGCACCTACCCGTCTATCTATACGAAGCGGCGGCCACCCGTCCCGACCGCCGTAATCTGGCCGACGTGCGGCGGGGCGAGTTTGAAAGGTTGGTGGCAGAGATCAACCAGCCAGCGCGTCGTCCCGACTTTGGCCCAAGCCGGGTGGGATCAGCCGGCGCAGTGATCGTCGGCGCGAGACCTTTTCTGATCGCCTTTAACTTTTTTCTAACCACGAACGACGTATCAATTGCCAAAGCGATTGCTAAAACGATCCGTGAAAGTGACGGTGGCTTGCCAGCGGTAAAAGCCAAAGGCTTTTTGGTGGATGGGCAAGCGCAAGTCAGTGTTAATCTAGTCGATTTTACGCGCACTCCTTTACACATCGTTATGGCGCGCGTAAGCAATTTAGCCACCGAATACCATACGCAGATTGACCGTTCGGAATTGATTGGTTTGATCCCGCAGGCGGCCATATTTCAGACTGCGGCCCATTACCTAAAGCTGCCAGATTTTGGGCCCACGCGCGTCTTTGAGCAGGCGCTAGAGCAGTTGAGCGCCCCCAATTAAATTGGCACCTGATTTATGCATCTTTTTTACGGCAATAACCGTTATTACACTACATGTGATAGCATACGTCTGTCAATATATCAGTTTTGCCTTATAAATTCGCCCAGCAACAAACGGCCACTCAGCCTGAATCATAATTTGATCATGCAGATAAATTCTCCAGACACTTTGACCAGCCCAACCCATTGTGCTAGAATTTATGGGCTAGAAGTTGATGGTGAAAGTTTTAGAAGGCTGCAAGCACCGGGCGCTTCCAAAGAGGAATTTGCATGCAGAATCAACCCAGGGTCGCTTATTCCGATAGCCTGCTAAAAAACTATAGCGTTACCGATAGAAAAATCACGACGACAATTGAAGAGAACCCGATCACGCCTGATGTGGCGCTTGATCTGGCTATCGTTATTCTCAATTACAATACGGCTGACTTGCTCCGCCACTGTTTAGATTCCGTCTTGGCCGGCCAAGACGCGCTTAAAATACAGGTATGCGTCGTGGATAATGCCAGCACCGACGGCAGCCAGGAGATGGTGCGCACCCTTTTCCCCACTGTCCACCTGATCGCTAATCCAGCCAATGTAGGCTATAGCGCGGGCAACAACGCCGGGGCGCGCTGGTTTGGGTTTGGCACAGCGGAGGACAGGTTGGCGGGCAGTCGGTTGCCGCGCTATCTCCTCTTGCTCAACCCAGATACTATAGTCCCGCCGATGGCATTGGCAGCGATGGTTGCCTTTATGGATGCCCATCCAGAAATTGGGGTGGCCGGTCCGCGTGTGCGTCGGCTGGATGGTTCATTGGATCGCGCCTGTCGGCGCAGTTTTCCGACCCCGCAAGTGAGCTTTTACCGGATGACCGGGCTGAGCCGCCTCTTCCCCAAGAGCAAGCGCTTTAATGCGTACAATTTGGCCTACTGGCCAGAAGATGCCGTCCATCCGGTCGATTCGGTCGTTGGCGCTTATATGCAGATTCGGTGCGAAGCCATCCAACAGACAGGCTTACTGGATGAGAGTTTCTTTATGTATGGTGAAGATTTGGATTGGGCGAAACGGATCAAAGACGCCGGTTGGCAAGTGTGGTATAATGGTCAGGTAGAGATTACACACGTCAAAGAAGCAGCCAGCAGCCAAAGCAGCAAATCAAGGATCGACTTTTACGAAGCGATGTGGATCTTTTATCGTAAACATTATCAACAGGAGACACCCTGGTTGGCGGACAAATTGATCCTATTGGGTGTCGTCATTAAAGGTGGGCTAGACGTAGCCCGCCATTTGTGGCGTTTTGGCCGCCAATCGGCTGGGTTACAAAGCAGTAGACCAGGTGATTCTTAAGCATCCATGCAACAAAGTCTGACAAAAGCTACCGCATACGAAGAATACAGTCCACGCCGCGCCCATCGTCCGGTGCTTATGAAGCGCGCCCAGTTGATTTTTGTATTTGCGCTCCTCGTGCTCGATATTGGCTGCACATGGCTGGCGTTTTATCTGGCGCATGGGCTGATGGTACGCGACCCCGACATCATTATTGGCCCCTTTATGGAGTTTTGGCTGTTGCCAGCCGTCTATACAGTGGTGCTCGTGATTATTTTTTTTACACAGCGCATGTACCAGCGGCGCCGTGCGATCAGCTATTTGGATGAATTTTTCAAGTTGGTCAGCTTCAACAGCTTCGCCATCTTAATCACGGTGGCGCTGATTACGCTGGCGCTGCGCGATTTCCGCTATCACCGGCAGTTCCTCTTTTATGCCTGGGCGATCAATATCGGTCTGCTGACATTGGCGCGCAGTTTGCACGCCCAGGTGCAATGGCAAGCCCAGGCGCGCGGCATCGGCGACGATCGGGTCTTGATTATTGGGGCGGGTGAAGTCGGGCAAATGCTTGTACAGAAGGTGTTGCAAAACCCTAAACTCGGCTATCAGGTGGTGGGCGTCGTCGATAACGGTAAGACGAGCGCCATCGCGACACTGCTCGGCCTGCCAATCCTGGGCACATTGGTCGATATCCCTTGGATCATCGAAAAATATGCGATTGATGAAGTGATCATTGGTCTCCCCGAAAGCAGTCACCAGGAGTTGGTCGGCATTATCAGCTTGTGTGAACGCGAAAAGGTGGGCATCCGCGTCTTTCCCGATGTATTCCAGATCATGGCCAGTGAAGTCGGCATCGGTGATTTGGGCGGCCTGCCGCTTCTCACGATCCGCGATGTGGCGCTACAGGGCTGGAAGCTAACCCTAAAACGTGGCATGGATGTGGTGGTCAGCGCCGTTGGGCTCATTCTAACTAGCCCACTCATGTTGTTGACGGCGCTGCTTGTCAAGCTAGACAGCCCCGGACCGGTCTTCTACGTACAAGAGCGGATGGGGTTAGACGCACGCCCTTTCAAAATTCTTAAGTTTCGCTCAATGCGTCACGATGCAGAGGTCGAAGGCCCCGGTTGGACCACCGAAGATGATCCACGGCGCACCAAATTGGGTACAATTATGCGCCGCTTTAATATTGATGAGTTCCCCCAACTAATCAATGTGTTGATTGGCGATATGAGCTTGGTTGGCCCTCGCCCAGAACGCCCAGTCTATGTCGAACAATTCCGCCAGAGTATTCCACGTTACATGGATCGCCACCGTGAAAAAGCGGGCATGACAGGCTGGGCACAAGTCAGCGGCCTACGCGGTGACACCTCGATTGCCGAACGAACCAAATACGATCTTTGGTATATTGAAAATTGGTCGTTAGGCCTGGATATTAAGATCATTATGCGCACGATTATCCAGTTAATTCTGGGGACTAATCGAAATGCGTATTGATCAGATGGACAGTAGACAAGTAAACCAACGACTGACGCCCATCTACCGCAACCAAAATGCCTATGTTGCAAGATTAATTGACACAAATGTTCTTAAGTGGTATGATCTGCCCTGTCTTTTCGTAAGGTGTCAGCTTGGAAAGCCCAGAAATATAGGGTAAAATTAATGAGTAACAAACAAATTTTTAGTGCAGGATTTATAGCATAACCGTTTATAAAGCAATATGGTTGAAATAATTTCCACCGCTGGTCTAACTGAGCGGCGTCGACATCTACTTAATATTGTAATTCAGGAATATATTCATACTGCACAGCCGGTGGGTAGCAGCAATCTTGTCCGCCAGCATGATCTGGGTGTGAGTTCAGCGACGATCCGCAACGATTTGGCGGCGCTGGAAAAAGAAGG
The DNA here is from genome assembly GCA_038247295.1 of Caldilineales bacterium. Lineage (GTDB taxonomy): Bacteria > Chloroflexota > Anaerolineae > Caldilineales > Caldilineaceae > JAPLGZ01. Next base: position 6,809 of record JBBRVA010000066.1, read on the forward strand.
CCTGCTCACCCATCCGCACACAAGTGCCGGGCGCGTCCCAACTGATGCTGGCTATCGCTATTTTGCCCAACAAGTGCTGGCAACGGATACGGAATTGCCTTCCGCCGAGCGCCAAGAAATTCGGGTACAGTTCAAACAAGCGCGCCGCGATATGGACCAATGGTTGCGGCTGAGTACAGCTACATTGGCGCATGCTTCACAAAATGCGGCCTTGGCAACAGCGCCACGTGCCGTAAAAAGCTCTTTTAAGCACATGGAGTTAGTAGGCATCCAGGGTACAAAGGTGCTTTTAGTGCTCGTCTTGCAAGATGGCACCGTCAAACAACAGTTGCTAGACTTAGACGAGCCAATGGAACAAAGTGAGTTGAGCCAGATCAGCAACGAGCTGAACGATCAACTCGCCCGCGCCGACAGTAAACGGATTACCGAACACTATCCATCGCTGACACCGTTTAGTCGGCAGGTAGCGATGCTAGTGGCCGAAACGATGGAGCGGATCGACAGCAATGTGAACGGGCAGATCTATCGCGATGGCCTGGTGCAGGTGTTACGTGCACCCGAATTTGCCGAAGGTGACCATGTGCGCAAGATTGTCCAGGTTTTTGAGCAGCGATCATTGCTGGAGCAAATTTTTGGCGAATATACAGGGGTGGACGAAATTCGCGTTGTCATTGCCGGTGATGGGCGATTTGCCGAACTACAGGACATTAGTCTTGTGCTTGGCCGGTACGGCGTTGCCGATCATGCGACAGGGATGCTGGGTGTAGTAGGTCCATTGCGTATGTCCTATGGACGCACCATCAGCGCGGTCCGTTTTGTTTCGGCCCTAATGAGTGAATTGATCGAAGACATTTATGGAGTATAGCGGGTTATGACACAAGAGAACATGGTGGCCACACCAGATGAACAAACACTAGAAGAACAAATGAATGAACAGGCTGGCGCTGGTAATTTAGCGGAAGAATCGGCTGATGCAGAAGAAAGCACCGTCGAAGTTGCGCCGAGTGAAGCCGACATCATTACACAACTCCAAGCTGAGGTTGCCGCCGAAAAGGCACGCGCCGACGAGTTGTTGGATAAATTGCAACGCACCGCAGCGGATTTCCAGAACAGTCGGCGCCGCCAGGAAAGACAACTCGCCGAAGAATTGGAGCGCGCCAGCACACGCATCATCAAGCACCTGCTGCCGGTGATCGATGATTTTCAGTTAGCCTTCCAAAATCTGCCCAGCGAAGTCGAAAATGGCGCCAGTGGCTGGGTGGATGGCTTCCGCCAGATCCAGAAAAAGATGACCACGCTACTGGAAGATGAAGGGATTACACCGATTGCGCCGGACGGGGAGTTTGATCCGAATCGGCACGAAGCCGTGACCAGTGAGCCCAACGAAAGTGTGCCCAGTGGTCACATCATCGACACGCTGCGCACTGGCTATGAACTTAAGGGCCGTGTATTACGCCCTGCTTTGGTGCGCGTTGCCTTATAAACACGCCGAAGCCTTAACAATGCCGTACAATTGATCGTTGACGATTGACGATTGGCGATTGACGATTGGCGATTAACATGACTGCCTATCAAGCTGCGACTGGACGACTTGGGAAAAATATCGAAACAGGCATTCGCCCCTTTGACATTGGCCACGATTTACGCCCGGTGGCAGAACTGATTGCCGATGCCTTTGCCCACGAACTCGATTCACATGGCAATGCGGCATTGCGCGAAATGCGCATCATGAGCCACATCGGTGGTTTTCTCAAATTACTCAACCGCAGCACGAGCGAGTTCGATGATGTCTTTGGCGGCTTTGTGTGGGTAGAACATGGGCGAGTCGTGGGCAATGTCACAGTGCAGCGAGCAGACAGCACGGGTAGCCGCTGGCAAATTGCCAACGTAGCCGTGGCGCCTGCCTATCGCGGGCAAGGCATCTCGCGGCGCTTGATGAATCGGGCCTTGGAGCATATTGCAGCTAGCGGTGGACAATGGGCTGTGCTCCAAGTTTATGCCAGAAATACCGTAGCCCGCAATTTGTACGACCACATGAAATTTGAAGAGGTGGGCGGCAGTGTCGATTTGCGACTCGGTAAAGTGCCCAAAATTGATCTTCCCAGTCCACTCGCCAACCTCTATACATTCTCAGTCGGCCATTGGCAATCGCTTTACGATCTGGCAAACTATCAACATAACGCGTCAGCCCAGTGGTGGCGTGCCATCCGGCGCAGTGACTTTCAGATTACGATCGAACAACAGCTAGCCGAGTGGTTTTGGCAGAGAATGGGGCGCAATAAAGTCTACCGGCGCTGTATCCAGACGACGCAACGTTTTGATGCGGCACTGGTCTTGACCGCGATGCGTTGGCGGGGTACCCATCAAATGCAGATGTGGGTGCGCCCAGAACAATATGGCCAACATGAACGGTCGCTCTTCGAGTGGACGTTGGCGACTTTGCAAAACTACCCACGTTGGCCCGTACAACTTAGCTTGAGCATGGAGCACACCGCAGCGCTGGACGTGGCACAAGCACTTGGCTTTCAGGCCCAACAAACACTGTTAACCTTGCGCCATAAAATTTAGAAAACACAACCGACGATAGCTTGATTGCAAACAATCAAGCTATCGTTATCGAGGAGAAATCGATGAGTCGCTTGATCATTCGTTTGGTTATCAATGCCGCCGCCCTCTGGATTGCCAGCCAAATTGTTCCAGGAATTGGCATCCCGAGTGATATCGTTAATTTGTTATTTGTCGCCTTAATTTTTGGCGTTGTGAACGCATTAGTAAAGCCAATCATCGACTTCTTTACCTGCCCATTCTATGTGCTGACGTTGGGTCTGTTTACCTTTGTTGTCAACGCTTTACTTTTAATGCTCACTGGCTATCTAACCGGTGGCCAGCTAAATGTCCAAGATTTCTGGACGGCCTTTCTCGGCGGTATTGTCGTCAGTATTGTCAGCACATTATTGAGTTTGTTTTTGAGTGATGGCGATTAAAGGTAACCAGACCAACACTGATGACTTGCGCAGTGGCCCGAATCTATGCGCTAATGCTGGATCCGGCGCCCTTGAATTGCCAGAAAAATTCCCATGAAAGCACGCTTTTTGCATCTGGCCGATTGCCATTTAGGCTATCGACAATATAACAACGCGGAACGCTACAACGATTTCGCACGCGCCTTTCTCGCCGTTATTGATATTGCCATCCAGGAAAAAGTCGATTTTGTTGTGTTGGCGGGCGATTTATTTGAGAAGCGCTCGATCGAAGCGCTTACCCTTAACCAGGCCATGATTGGGCTGGAGCGTTTGCGCGCCGCCAATATCCCATGCATTGCGGTTGAAGGCAACCACGAGCTTGTCTATCACCATGAAACTATCGGCTGGATGCAATTTTTGGCCAATCGCCAATTGCTAATCTTACTCAACCCAACCTTTGAAGCTGGCGAAGTCCGTCTTTCCCCGTATACCAAACGTAAAGGCTCTTATATTGATGTGGCGCCCGGTTTGCGGGTCCATGGGTTACGCTATTACGGGTCAGGTACAGCAGCAGCCGTCGAAAGTTATGCCAAGGCACTGGCGGACTTACCAAGCGACAATATCGAATATACAATCTTCATTGCGCATGCAGGCGTAGAAGGCGTGCTCACAGGCCAATCTGGCGGTTTGAGTTACCGGCAATGGTCGGTGCTGCATCCACAGGTGGATTATCTGGCACTGGGGCACATTCATAAACCATTTGAATTTGACCATTGGATTTATAATCCTGGCAGCCCCGAAACCTGCTCGGCGATGGAAACCAGTTGGCCGCAACGTGGCTACTATTTAGTGGAAGTTGATACAGCACGCGCGCGCGCGGAGGAAGAACCCAAACATGTGGCTACGCTCTGCGCCAATCCACGCCGCGAATTTCACCGTTTAAGTATTAAGACCGACCTCTTTACATCACCAGCCGATATGTTCGCCTATTGCCAGGAATACCTGCCGCGCAAAGCGCGCGACTTAGGCGTGCATAAATTGGGCGCGGATAGCCGGCCCATTGTCGAATTGCAACTAACGGGCGTGCTACCCTTTAGTCGGAATGTCTTGGATATGGGGTCGCTAGAAACATTGGTTGAAGAGACCTTTCAGCCGCTGGTCGTCTTAGTAAAAAATGCGACACATCCGGTTGATTTTGCCGTGGAGACCGGTGAAGGCATCAGCCGGCCAGAGTTGGAACGTAAAATATTGACGGATCTATTAGGGCGTGACGCACGTTACCGCAACCAGGGCGATCAGTGGGTTGACCTGACCTTGGCCTTGAAAAAACTAGCGCTGGGCGGCGCAGGCGCAGAGGCCATTCTCGAAGAATTGGCCGGCCAGTTGCGTGCGCTGAACGAGCCTAAACCTGAGCGTGTCGAACTATCAGATCCAAGCTAGAGAATTTCAACCCGCAGATGGCGCAGATGATTAAATTTATCTGCGCCATCGCCGACCCCAGGTCGGACGGAATCTTTGGATAATAAGTATGCAGATTTTAGCGTTAGAAGTTGAAAATACAAAAAGTTATACAGCCGAGCGCGTCGATTTTACCGAGGGCGTCAATGCGATTGTCGGCCATAATGGCGCGGGCAAAAGCACGATTTTAGAAGCGATTGGCTTTGCTCTTTTCGATGCGATGGATTACAAACATACCGAATTTGTTCGCGACGGCTCCAAAAGTGCCAGTGTAACGGTCACCATTGCCAGCAATTTGGATGAACGCCATTACCAGGTGGTGCGGCGCTGTGGCAGTGTTAATCAGCATTACATTTTCGACCCCGAATTACAGGTAAAAATTTGCGAAGGCAAGGCCGATGTGCTGAGCTTTCTCCGTCAACATATGGGTGTCGACAGCACAACCGATCTGACGGGTCTCTTCCGCGATGCAGTTGGCGTGCCGCAAGGCACCTTTACATCGGTATTTTTGGAGCCAGCAGGCCGTCGCAAATCCACCTTTGATCCGCTGCTGCGCGTGGAAGAATATAAACAGGCGGTTGATAAACTGCTTGAGCCGCAAAAATTGTTACAGAAGCGCCAGCAGCAAATGGAAGTGGAGATCAAAGGGTTGGAGACTCGTTTGGAGCGGCTCCCTATTCTAGAATCTATGGTTCAACAGCGCGCGCTTGATATTGCGACAGCTAGTACAACCTTGCAACAGACCGAACAATTACTTCAGCGGGTGCAAATCCAGCGCGAAAGCGCCGAGGCGATTCAGCAAAAGGCAAATACGTTGCGTCAGCGCATGGCCCAGATCGCACAACGGCAGCAAAGCCAGGAAGGGCAATTGCACGCAGCCGAAGCCGCGCAGCAACAGGCAGCAGCGGCGCGCACCGCGGTGCAACAAAACATAGCCGGCTATGATCTCTATCTGGAAGCCCAGCTTAAACAGAAGGCACTAGAAGGTGAAGTTCGCCAACGACAGCAGATGGAAGCAGAACGGGCCAAGCTAGATAAGCAATTGGCGCTCCGCCAAGCGGATTGGGCAGCGGTACAACGCGAGCTGAATGAAGTTGCGGAAGCCGAAAAGACGATCGTGGAATTGGCACCCGCGGTACAAATGCAGGTAACATTGGAGCGTTCACTATCACTAGCCCAGCAACAGCATGCGCGCCTAGACGATATGCGCGCGCAAAGCGCCCGTCAAGAACAAGAATTGCAGCGTCTGCACAAGCGTCTGACCGAATTAAACCTACAATTAGAGCGGGCGCAAACGCTTGACATTCAACGCTTGGCCGGTGAAGAGCAGCTTACAGGTATGCTCCAAACGCTAGAGGAACATCGCGAGACATTGGCCCGTTGCAAAGCCGATGCCGACACGATCAAACAACAAAATAGCGCCTTAGAAGGGTTGGATGTCGCCCGTTGTCCAGTGTGTGAACAACCACTGGCGCCGGAACAGCGCGCCCAATTATTAGAGCGCAATGCGGCGCGGCTCGTCACCCTGCGCGCAGAATATGCCGTCGTTCAGCAGCAAAGCAAAAGTGTGGAGGCTGGGCAAAAAATGCTGCAAGCCGATATCCAACGAGCCCAGCAAGAGTTGCGGCGTCTACCTCGGCGCGAAGAAGCGACCACCGTCCAAAGCGAAATCGAAACGACCCAGGCCGCGCTAGCTCAGCTTGTAACGCAAGTTGGGCAATGGGTCAACGCGCCCCAGCAAGTGACCGAAATTACGGCCCAATTAGCCGCCTTGAATAACCCCAGCCAGCGCAGTGCAATTGCCGCCGAACGGGCGCAACGGCGCCCAGGGCTGGAAGAAAAAGGGGGCGTGTACAACACCGAGATCAAAAACATACAAAAGTTGTTAACTGCGACACAGCAAGCGTTGGCCCAGTTTGCTACGCTAGATGCAAAGCTCGAGAATGTCGCCACCGATCTACAATTGCATACGAACGCGTACCAAACTGTTTTGCTCAACCGTCAGATGGCCGAAATGTTGGAGATTCGCAGTGCCGAAGTCGAACAATGCCGGCAGACGCTCAAAGTATTGGCCGAAGAATGCCAAACGGTTGGTCTGGAATTGGCCACCGTGGAGGCTGGCTTCGATGCCGGAGCGCTGCAACGTGTCGTTGCCGAGGAACAGCGGTTGCGCAACCAACAGGGTGGTTTGCATACCCAGATCACGATGTTGCAGCAGGACCAGGCGCGGGATGCGGCTGAAATTGAAGCACTGCGCCTGCAACAAACTGCGCTGGTGCAGGCGCAGCGTCAACGCCAACAGTTAACGGCGCAAGAAGAGGCGTTGGACAATGTACGTTCGTTATTAAGGCAGGCCGGTCCCTACGTAACCAAAGCATTGGTAAAACAAATTAGCGATGGCGCGGCCCAAATTTTTGGCGATATTATGCAAGATTACAGCCGGCACTTGAATTGGAACGAAGAGTATGGCATTACACTGGAAGTAGATGGTCGCCCGCGTCAGTTTGCCCAACTTTCTGGCGGCGAACAGATGACGGCTGCGCTTGGCGTCCGTCTGGCCCTTCTACGTGAAATCAGTAATATCGATGTTGCTTTCTTTGATGAACCAACCACCAACCTGGATGAAACGCGCCGCAGTTCGCTTGCTCGCCAAATTCTAGATGTCAAAGGCTTTCGCCAGCTATTTGTGATCAGCCATGATGACACTTTCGAACAGGCCACGCAAAATCTAATTCGGATCGCACGCGTCAACGGAACCAGTATTATTATGCGCGAGTAAGAGAAGCAAATGCTGCAATTAAAAGTGGACACGCCCCAGGTAGATGAAATTACGACAACAGGCGCGCGGCGCGTCTTGTATGTGGAAGATAACCCGGCTGTCGCCCAGCTTTTTCAGGTAAAACTGCAAAAAGCCGGCTATATTGTCGACTTAGCCGCGAATGGGGCCGAAGGATTGGCGCGCCTTGTTCAGCAAAACTACGATCTAGTTGCGCTTGACCAAGATCTGACCTTTTGCAGCGGTATGCAAATTTTACAGATTCTGGCCTCGCGCCCATCCTCGACGCCTGTAATTATGATTTCAGCACCGGAAGATACAGAGTCAGTGACCGAGGCCATTCGGCTCGGGGCAAGCGATTATCTATTTAAAGGACGCCAGGACCAGTACTTGCAGATTTTACCGGCCATTGTTGAGCGGACGTTGGAAATGCACCGGTTGGAACGTGCACGAGAACAGACGGTGGAAGAACTGCGCCAACACAACCGCAATCTGATCCTGCTCAACCGCGTCACCCACTTGCTGACCTCCACCCTAGACATCGGCGAGGTGATCAAGCAGTTGGTGCAGACGATGACAGAGTTGATTGAGGTAGAAGGCACTTCAGTCTGGCTGCTGGACGAGCAGCAGGATGGACGGCTAGTTTGTGCGGCCATCTACTCGCAGGGGCAAAGTATTACGCCCGCCGAGCTAAGCCTGCCGCCAGAACAGGGCATTGCGGGTTGGGTCGTAAAATATGGAGAAAGCACGACGGTGGATGATGTGGCCACGGATAAGCGGTTTTCGGCGACCATCGACCACAGCACCGGTTTTAATACACAGTCGATCTTGGCTGTACCCTTGCGCACACCCCACAAGGTTGTTGGTGTTTTAGAGTTGGTCAACAAGCAACGCGGCAAATTTCAAGAAAATGACCGCGTGCTCGCCGAAACGCTCGCCGCCTCCGCCGCCATCGCGATTGAGAATGCGCGACTGATGCAGACTTTTCGCCAAAATCGCGACGAACTTCAGGCACGCAACGAAGAACTGGACGCTTATGCGCATACCGTCGCCCACGACCTCAAAAACCCGCTGACAATGATCATAGGGTTTGCCGATCTGCTGCGTGATAATTTTGATTCGCTGCCCGCCGATAATATCACGACGTTTCTAGAAACAATCATCGAGCATGGGCTGAAGATGAGCAGTATTATCGATACCTTGCTCCGGCTAGCCGGCGTACGCGGCGCTGATCAAGTTAAGCTTGAAGAAGTAAATATGGGCGATGTGGTGGCCGAAACCCTCAAACGAATGAAGCATATGATGAAGGAGCATAATGCCGAGGTGACCGTGCCCGACTCCTGGCCGATCGCCAAAGGTTACGGCCCTTGGTTAGAGGAAGTCTGGTTCAATTATTTGAGCAATGCCTTAAAATACGGGGGCGATCCACCCCATCTAGAGCTGGGCGCCAATGTCCAAAAAGATGGTATGATCCGTTTTTGGGTGAAGGATAACGGCGCTGGCATGCGCATCGAAAATGTCGAGGCCCTCTTCGCGCCATCCACAACCCCGCCGAGTGAGCGACGGCGCAGCAGCCACGGGCTAGGCTTATCGATTGTGCAGCGAATCATACGCAAGCTCAATGGCATTGTGGGCGCCGAAAGCAAACCTGGCAACGGCAGTACCTTTTACTTTGCCTTACCAGCGGCCTCTTTATCGATGGCGTCTCCACCCGTCAACAGCAACCAGTAGGGTGTAAATCCATAATACCAGGCTAATAAGAGGGCCAGTCGCAGGCCGGGCCATCCGTCCTGCCAACCACGCAACGTCATAAAGCGCCGATAAAATTCGCGCAATGGTTGAAGGACAAAATTGTGCGGGCGTGGATGAACGCCTTTCTCCGCCAAGATATGCGCCTCGTAGGCGGCATAACTTCGCTGTTTGCGATAGAACTGAGCCCAACTCGTGTAATTGTAATGAATCAGGGGTGTGGCCAAATAACCCTCGGCCCCCTCTACTTCGACTACTTCATGCACTTTGCGCGTCAATGGATAGGAGACGGCACTGCGCTTCAACAGGCGCATTTGATAATCGGGGGCAAAACCGCCATAACGCATCTCGTGACCCACAATCCAGTTCCGCCGCGGAATCCAATAGCCAGCGGCGGCGCCATGCTAGATCAGATATTGGACTTCGTGGGCCAATGCCGGTGTCGCACGCTCGTCTGCATCAACAAAAAGAATCCAATCGGCCACAATCGTATCTAAGACCGCTTGGCGTTGTGCAGCAAAATGATCAAATGGGCGCTGCACCACCAATGCCCCAGCCAACCAGGCAATCTCGCAGGTGCCGTCAGTGCTGCCCGAATCCCACACTACGATCTTCTGCACCCAATCGCGCAAGCTGACAATACAA
>JBBRVA010000067.1:0-16319 GCA_038247295.1 Caldilineales bacterium
CCGGTTGTGTAACGATTTAGACTCGATTACTACAACGGATTTAGATAGGAACGGATTTCTTCTTGCTACAATCGACCATCCGTTTCTATCTAAACCTGTTGTAGTAGGCTAAATAGTTACTCGGTCGTCCAAGCTGTTCCTTGATCAAGCCAATCGGTCCGAATCGCATAGAGTGCAAAGCGGGCGGCGAAACATTCGCCGCCCGCAGCCTCGATCACTTTGCTGGCCAAAATGAGGCAGTTTCGCTGACCATTGGCGTCAACTCTAAAACGTCGAACACGTCTGTTAGCCGCACATTCGTAATCAATACCAAGAGCAAAAAGACGGCGATGCCAATTACCCCGGCGACAAGTTCACCGACCAAAACCATGAATTGGATCCGTTTTACGTTCATAAGCCTTTCCTCCATTTTACGCGCACGCCAATTGTACGAAAAGGTTGAGATTGCTGTACGCTTTGGCTGAGTGGCGACAGGGTTAAGGGCGAGGTTGGGTACGAGGTTGGGAACAAGTTTCAGCACTCTCGGCAGTATAACAACCCTGGCCCCGTGCCGCTTTACGGTCGCTACACGACTCGCCGCTTTGTGGTCACCGCTTGTTATACAGGTAGCATTACCCAGATATGCGTACAGTCAATGCATAACATGTAGCAAATTAAGTATAATTACAGTCTGGAAAGGAGATGAAAACGTATGAAACTAGAAGACTTTGCCACCTATCAACGTGAATCACGCAAAACGTGGAGTTTGATTCACACCGACCACGCCATTGTCTACCCCACCCTGGGGCTGGTCAACGAAGCCGGTGAACTGGCGGGCAAGGTGAAGAAAATTTTCCGCGACAAACAGGGGCAGATCGATGAGGAGGAACGCCAGGCGCTCAAAGGCGAACTGGGCGATGTCTTGTGGTATCTGACCCAAATCTGCACCGAGTTGGATCTAACCTTGGAGGAAGTTGCGGCAGCCAATCTCGAAAAGTTATTTTCGCGGCTAGAACGTGGTAAAATAGGCGGGAGCGGGGATAAGCGGTAATTAGCCAAGGAGGCACACGAGATGACTGTTACACTGAATATTGCGCCCGATCTCGAAAATGAAGTTCGCAATGCTGCTGATCGAGAAGGCATGCCGACTGATAAGTATATTGTGACTGTCCTAAAGCACCATTTATATTCGGCTGCGCGGAATCCCCCGCGTCTCTCAGAAACGGAAGCTCAACTGTTCCAGCAGATTAACTTCGGTCTGCCAGAGGCAACTTGGCGACATTATCATCAACTACTTGAAAAACGCCGCTTAGAGACATTAGAACCTGATGAACATCAAACGTTACTTAAAATTACGGACGAAATCGAGATTGCCAATGCGCGTAGAATTACAGCATTAGCGAAATTGGCTCAACTACGCGATACGACTCTAGATGTACTGATGGATGAACTAGGCCTCAGGTCCCCCGGCTATGTCTAATAGGAGGATTACAGCACATCAAAAACGAATCGTAGTACAACGTGCCAATGGTTACTGCGAATACTGCATCAGTCAATTACGATATTCGCCTGATCCATTTTCCGTTGAACACATTATTTCCCTGGCGCGTGGTGGGACAAACCACATTCATAATCTTATATTGCTTTAAAGCAACAAACGTATATAGAAAGGGTAAACAATCAACATGACAAAAATTACCTTTATCGGCGCGGGCAGCACAGTCTTCGCCAAAAACCTGATGGGCGACATTCTTAGCTTTCCCGAACTGCAAGATGTCACCCTGAGCCTGCACGACATCGACGAAGAACGGCTGCGCACCTCTGCGATTGTGGCGCATAAAACCGCCGAAGCATTGGGGGCCAACCCCAAGATCGAAGTGACCGCCGATCGGCGGGCGGCGCTGGATGGCGCAGACTACGCGATCAGTATGTTCCAGGTGGGCGGTTACAAACCGGCCACCGTGGTTGACTTTGAAGTCCCCAAAAAATATGGCTTGCGCCAGACAATTGCCGACACCCTGGGCATTGGCGGCATCATGCGCGGCTTGCGCACGATCCCGGTCTTGCTGGACATGTGTCACGACATGGAAGAGTTGTGCCCGGATGTCACCTTTCTGCAATATGTCAACCCGATGGTGATGAACTGCTGGGCGATCAGCCGCGCCACCAAGATCAAAACGGTGGGGCTCTGCCACAGCGTGCAGGGCACGGCCGGCGAACTGGCACGTGATATCAAAGTGCCGCTTAGCGAGATCGACTATGTCTGCGCCGGTATCAACCATATGGCCTTCTATCTGCGCTTCCAACACAAGGGCGAAGATCTCTACCCGCGCATTCGCCAGGTGCTAGAGGCGGGACGCGCCCCCCGGAGCAACCTGGTGCGCTACGAAATGTTTAAGCGCCTGGGTTACTTTGTCACCGAATCCAGCGAACATTTCGCCGAATATGTGCCCTGGTTTATCAAGCGTGACCGCCCCGACCTGATCGAAGAATTCAACATTCCGCTGGATGAGTATATCACGCGCTGTGAGACGCAAATTGCCGAGTGGAAAGAGATGCGCACCGTGCTGGAAGACCCCGATCCCAACGCGATGGGCAAGTACGAGCGCCAACGCATCGAAGAGCGGCTGGCCAAGTTGGAAAAGAAAGACCCCGAACGCGCGGCTATGTTCCGCGAACATTTGAAGGAGCGCCTGGAGAGTAACACCGTCCAGCGCAGCAACGAATACGGCTCACTGATTATCCACAGCATGGAAACCGGCGAACCATGCGTGATCTACGGCAATGTGCCCAACCGTGGCATCATCGACAATCTACCCGAAGGCTGCACCGTTGAAGTACCCTGCCTGGTCGACAAAAATGGCGTCCAGCCCACCCACATCGGCGCGCTGCCACCGCACCTGGCCGCGTTGATGCAGACCAACCTCAATGTGCAAGCGCTAACCGTCGAAGCGGCCCTCACCGGCAAGCGCGAGCACATCTATCACGCCGCCATGCTCGATCCGCACACGGCGGCCGAGTTGAGCCTGGAGCAGATCTGGAACCTGGTTGACGATCTGATCGAGGCGCACGGCGATTGGTTGCCACAGTACAAGTAAAGTTGTGTGTTGTTTTGTAATCGACACTTTCCGCGGTTTGTAAAATGTCGATTACAAAACAACAAGTTATAATTCGGAGCACTATGATCGCCGTTCAAATCGAACTAACCAAACATCAGCAGCAAGTTCTTGATCGGGCGCTAGAACCAGCCATTGCCACTACGCCGGAAGCCACGTCTGATGCGTTGCAAGAGGGATTGGTGCAGGTAATTGATCCGCGCACCAATGCTACCTATATACTTCTGGGTGTACACGTATATGAAAAAATTAGAGCCATCCTAGAGGAAGAGCGTCTCCAAAAATCCATTGCTACGCTATCTCTTCGCAATGTGACGAAACGGATGCACGAGGAGCTATGATTCAACCGGGCGAGTTTTATCTAGCTGACTTTCCTGGAGCAGGGCGACATCCGGTTATTATCGTATCGAGGGAATTATTCAATCGTGGCAATTACGCGCTGGTAGTGGTCTGCACATCGGCGCGTTTCGCAATTCGTCGCACCCTGCCCAACTGTGTACCATTTCAAGCAGGTCAATTTGGGCTTACCAAAGCTTGTGTTGCCCAGTGTGAGAGCATATTCCCCATTGAGAAAACAAATTTAGAGTTGGAAACTGGTCCGATCGGCAGATTGGACGACATGACTATGCGCGATGTCATCAAAGCGATTGGTTATGTCATCGAGTCGGATTGTGAAAGATTATGATAATTTCTCATTCAAGCTTGCATATGGCTATTACCTGATAAGAATATCCATATAGAAAAATCATGTTTGAAATCTTTCCCCGCTTATGGTAGCATGATGCCCCTGTCTGACTGTTGTGTTCGCAATTGATTAGGGAGTTTGTGTATGACAACGGCTGCAAAATCGGCCGCCCCCTCACCCCAAACCTATCCGGGCCTCCGCTTCAACCGCACAGCGTTCCGCCGCAATCTAGATGGTTGGCTCTTTGCTTCGCCGTGGCTGATTGGGTTTGTGCTCTGGACACTGGGCCCAATGGTGGCGTCGCTGGCCATTGCCTTCACCGAATGGGACTTGATCGGCTCTCCAGCCTGGGTGGGGCTGGCCAATGTAGAGAATATGTTTCAAGACGACCTGGTCGCGCAGGCGCTCAAGGTGACCACACTCTACGCTATCACCAGTGTCCCGCTGCATATCATCTTTGGGCTTGGCCTGGCCTTGCTGCTCAATACGCAGATTGCCGGGCTGCGCTTTTACCGCACGGCCTTTTATTTGCCCTCGGTGCTTTCCGGCGTGGCGGTTGCCCTGCTCTGGCGCTGGCTTTTTTCCACCGAATTTGGGCTAATCAACGCGATGTTGGCCAAGATTGGCGTTCAAGGCCCCAGTTGGTTGGGCAGTGAGCAGTGGGCGTTGCCCTCACTCGTTTTGATGAGTTTGTGGAGTGTGGGCGCCGGTGCGATCATCTATCTGGCCGGCTTGCAGGGCATTCCAACCGATCTGTATGAAGCGGCGGAAGTGGACGGCGCGCGCGGCTGGAGCCGCTTCTGGTCGATCACGCTGCCGATGATGACACCGGTGCTCTTTTTCGAACTGATCACGGGCTTTGTGGCGGCGCTGCAAATCTTTACGCAGGCCTTTATCATCACCAAAGGTGGACCCAACAACGCCACCCTCTTCTTTTTGCTCTATCTGTACCGCAACGCCTTTGAATACTTCCGCATGGGCTATGCCAGCGCGCTGGCCTGGGTATTGTTCCTCTACATTTTGGCCTTGACGCTGCTGCTCTACCGTTGGTCGCGCTCCTGGGTCTTTTATGAGGGCGAGGATCGGGGAAACTGACCAATGGCTACGATTCCTGCTGTTCGCCCTACATCTGTGGCCGCGCCAATGACAACGCGCCGCCAACGCCGGCTGCTCCATCATATCCTCGTCCACCTGATCTTGTGGGGTGGCCTGGTGCTGATCTTTATCCCGCTGGCCTGGACGTTGTCTACCTCGCTCAAATCGCCCGGCGAAGTCTTTATTTTTCCGCCGACATGGCTGCCAGAGCGCATCATCTGGGGCAACTATGCCGAAGCGGTGACGGCGATTCCGTTTTTTCAATATCTGTCCAACACGCTGTTGATCACGGGGTTGAGTATCGTGGGCAAGGTGATTTCGGTGACCCTGGTCGCCTTTTCGTTTGCTCGGCTGCGCTGGTGGGGCCGCGACTTTTTCTTCATCGTTATGCTGGCGACGATGATGTTGCCGCCGCATATCACCTTGATCCCGCAGTTTATTCTCTTTAAAAATCTGAACTGGATCGATACCTTTTTGCCGCTGATCGTGCCGACTTTTTTTGGCGGCCCCTGGCTCACCTTCCTGGTGCGCCAATTCTTGTTGACCCTGCCGCGCGATCTGGATGACGCCGCCCGGATCGACGGCTGTTCTAGTTGGGGCGTCTATTGGCGCATCATCATGCCGATGGCAAAACCAGCCGTGCTGATCGTGATTATCTTTACCTTTAACAACGTCTGGAATGAGTTTCTGCTGCCCCTAATCTATCTGCAAAGCTCGGCGCATTTTACCCTGGCGCTGGGTTTGCGTATGTTTCAAGGCGAAGCCAGCACCAGTTGGAATCTGCTGATGGCAGCGTCGTTGCTCACGATGTTACCCGTGCTGCTGCTCTTCTTTTTCAGCCAGAAGTATTTTATCCAAGGGATTGTGTTTACAGGTGTCAAAGCCTAATCTGATTTATTCATCACTTACGCAGCGCCGGGTATTCGTTAGGCGAATCATTTGTATTTACAAATAAACCTTCCGTCAATGCTTGCATAAGTCCTATTATTAACAGAGAGGAAAGTATGAACAACAATCGTTCCCTAAGCCGGCGCACTTTTTTGCGCGGCAGTGCCATTACCGCCGTCAGTTTGATCGGTCTCGCCGCCTGCGCCCCTGCACCGCAAGCGCCGGTGTCTGGTGAGGCTGCCGCGCAGCCAGATGGCGAGAAGATCACCTTGACCTTTATCGTCGATACGATCAACGAAGGTCACGTCAAGGTGCGCGACCAATGGGCCAAAGAATTTATGGAGGCCAATCCCAATGTGACGGTCGATCATCAGACCGTGCCACAGGAGTATACGACCAAGATTCAGACCCTTTTCGCCGCCGGCACCCCGGCCGATATTTATCGTTACCTCCAGGAAGTGACACCCATCATCACGGTGGCCGAAAAGGGCATGCATCTGCAACTGGACGATTCGATTGCCAAAGATAGCTACGACCTGGCCGATTTTCGACCCGACGCTGTCAATCTCTATCGCTGGGAAGAGAAGCTTTACGCCCTGCCGCGTGATTATGGCAACCAGAATCTCTTCTACAACCTCGATCTGTTGACCGAGGCCGGCGTCGAACCACCCCCGGCCGATTGGGAAGATACGAGCTTTACCTTTGACCAATTCTTGGACGCCGCCATGAAATTGACTAAACGCAGCGGCGATCGCACCGAACAATGGGGTTTCTTGATCAACCGTGGTCAACGCCCGTGGGCTTCTTGGCTCTACAACAATGGCGGCGCATTGGTGCATCGCGATGAGAGCGGGCTTGCCACCGATTGCGCGCTGACCGATGCGGCTTCGGTCGAGGCGTTGCAATTCTTGCAAGATTTGATGTACACCCATCAAGTGTCGCCCACACCCGATCTGGAATCGGAAATGGGGGGCTTTGAGCTGTTTGCCAGCGGTCGTGTCGCCATGATGATGAATAATCCTTCTTCGGTCAATCAGTACCGCACGATCGAAGCCTTCCAATGGGATGTCGCGACGTTGCCGATTGGCAAGGCAGAACGGCGCGGCACCGGTGGTGGTGGCACAGGTTGGGCGGCCGCGGCGGCCACCAAAGCCCCCGCTATGGCCTGGGCCTTCCTCCAACACATCAGCAGCGCCGAAGCCGAACTGGCCGAAGTTGCCGTGGGTGCGACCACCCCGGCACGAATTTCGGTTGTCACGTCTACCGCGTTCCAGAACCCAGATCTGCCACCCAAGAATTCGGCGGCCTTTGCCCAAGCCCAAGAATATGTGGTGCGCGACCCTGTGCATGCGGCCTGGCCAGAGATTACGCAGCGCATCTACACGCCCAAGCTAGATTTGCTCTGGAGCAACGCCAACGACGCCGCCACCGTGGCGCAGATGATTAAGGACGAGGCAGACGCATTGTTTGCCTAATTGCAAAATGGCGAGATTAGAGAGTAGGAGATTGATAGATTGGAAGTCCGTTTACCAAATCTCCAAGCTCCTACTCTCTATCTCCCACTCCCCAATCTCCTGCCCTTTCCACACCGGAGCCCTACCTATGTCCCAAACTCGTTCCGACCAGCCCAACGTCATCGTCTTCTTCACCGACCAACAGCGCTGGGATACGACTGGTGTCCACGGCAATCCACTTGATCTGACGCCCAACTTTGATCGTATGGCGCGTCAGGGTACGGATGTGCACTATTCGTTTACTTGCCAACCGGTCTGTGCACCGGCGCGCTCTTGTTTGCAGACTGGTCTTTATGCAACCAACACCGGCGTCTGGCGCAACGGCTTTACCCTGGCCGAGAATGCGCACACGCTGGCGCATTATTTTAGCGCGGGTGGTTATCACACCGGTTATATTGGCAAATGGCACCTGGCTGCGCAGGAACCGGTGCCGGCTGACGCGCGCGGCGGCTACGATTATTGGCTGGGGTCGAATCTGCTCGAATTCACCTCCGATGCCTATGACACCGTCATGTTCGACAATGACAACCAGGCGGTCAAGCTGCCCGGCTATCGCGTGGATGCCCAAACCGACGCCGCCATTCGCTATATCGATCAGCACCAACGCGATCCTTTCTTTCTCTTTCTTTCCTATATCGAGCCCCATTTCCAAAACCACATCGATGACTATCCACCACCAGATGGTTATCGCGAGCGTTACACTGGGCGCTGGGTGCCACCCGATCTGGCCGCCTTAGTCGGCTCGACGCACCAGCACCTGGGCGGCTACTATGGCATGGTCAAACGGCTGGATGAAGCACTGGGCCGGCTGTTCGACGCGCTCAAGAGCCTGAACCTACTCGACAACACGATTGTACTCTTCACGTCCGACCACGGCTGCCACTTCAAGACGCGCAACGGCGAATACAAGCGCTCTTGTCATGAAAGCTCGATCCGCGTGCCGACAGCGATCCGTGGTCCTGGTTTTGATGGCGGTGGCCGCATTCGTCAACTTGTCAGTTTGGTCGACCTGCCGCCTACTTTACTAGACGCGGCAGGACTGCCCGTGCCCGAGCATATGCAAGGCCATTCATTGTTGCCGCTCTTAAACGGGCAACGTGACGATTGGCCGGCGGAGATGTTCATTCAGATCAGCGAATCGCAGATTGGGCGCGCCCTACGCACCGAGCGCTGGAAATACAGCGTCAGCGTGCCCGGCCAGGGCGGCAGCAGTGCACCCGGTTCCGACCATTATGTCGAGGAATTTCTATACGATCTGCATGCCGATCCGCACGAATTGACCAATCTAGTCAACATGGCGAACTATCACGACATCAAGGCCACCCTGCGCAACCGCTTGATCGAGCGCATGGTCGAAGCAGGTGAGACTGCACCAACGATTGAAGCAGCACCAGAGCAGGCGGTGGGGCAGCGGAGTGTATCTATTGAAGAGGTGCGCCGGAAACATGTAGTATAATGACGGCGTCGCGTGAGGTAATGAAGTAAGGCGTATTAATTTGCCGAGGTGACCTATGACCCAACAACCCGTTTTAGTGAATCTGCCTGCCGATCTGTACAAACGTATTCACAACACAGCACAGCATACAAACCGTACATTGGAAACAGTGTTGCTGGAAAGTCTCACCCTCCTGTTTGGTGATCTCTCCAGCGATACAGAGGCATTACTACCGGTTTTGGATACACTTTCTGATGCTCAATTATGGGCAGTCGTTCAACGCCGCCTAACCTGGCCAGAGGGTGCAAGATTGCGTGAGTTGACTACGGCAAACAAAATAGCTGCTTTGTCCAATCGTGAGCAATCCGAGTTAGACTTGCTCTTAGAACAGGTAGATCGCTACACCTTACTGCGTTCAAAGGCATTACTCTTATTGAAGCAACGTGGACATCCTATCGAAAAACATCTTGGAATTGATAATTAATGGCTTCAATTTCAAAAGCATTGCGTCGCCAAGTTACTGAACGTGCCGGTGGCCGATGTGAATACTGTCAAACCCTGCTAGTAATTGTCGTCGAGATGGAGGTCGATCACATCATCCCGACATCAGCAGGGGGCGTACTGCTTTGGACAATCTTTGTCTGGCCTGTGCTAGCTGCAATGCATTTAAACGGGATTTTCAGGTTGCTATCGATCCAGAAACCGGCGAACAAGTTTCATTATTTAATCCGCGCGTACAAATCTGGATAGAGCATTTTGCCTGGAGCGAAGATGGCACAAGCGTTAATGGACAGACACCGATCGGTAGGCCCACAGTGCAACGTTTGCGCATGAATCGAACAGTCATGATGACAGCCCGGCAGCTTTGGGTGCAAGCCGGTTGGCATCCACCACGTTAGTCGCGCCTGGCAAATTTCCTCTAGACAAAATCAAATACTATTCACCAACAGCAACTCCGGCTCCATTTGTAATATTTCGCTAAGTTGCATAACCCACCTCTTTGGTGGAAAACGAAGCTATGGTAAGATAGCCGCAGTAGCACATACTTAGCTCCCCTGGTTTTCCAAGCGCAATCCCAAATATTGTTTTAGGAGGATAAAAGTAGATGAAGAAACAACTGTGGCTTCTATTGATCGCACTTTTGCTGATCAGCGCCTGTGGTCCGGCAGCTGCGCCAGCGCCTTCCGCCGTCGAGCCGGCGGCAACGGAATCCGTTGCGACTGAACCCGCGGCCGCCGAACCGGCCGCGACTGAACCCGCCCAAGCCGAAGCGACCGCCGCCGAGGCCGCCGTCAGCCCGGCTGATCAAGGCGCCTGCACCACCGAAGCCGCGGCGGGTGCGATCCCCGAAGGCAAGTTGCGGCTGGTGATCGGCACCGGTGGCACCGGCGGTGTCTTCTTCCCCTATGGCGGCGGGCTGGCGCGCATTATTACGGAAAAGATGGAAAATGCCGAAGCCACCGCCGAAGTAACCGGCGGCTCGGTGGACAACATGAAACTCGTGTTTGCTGGCGATGCCGACCTGGGGCTCTCCACACTTGATTCGGCCTTCGATGCCATCAACGGCACGGGCGCGTATGCGGACACGGGTGCGATTCCCGCCTGCGCGCTGGCTGTGCTCTACAAAAGTTTTGTGCATGTGGTGTCGCTGGACAGTTCGGGCATCACCACATTGGCCGATCTGAAGGACAAGCGCATCTCCGTTGGCTCCGCCGGCAGCAGCACCGAAGCGATCGCCGACCGTATTTTGGAGGCCGTGGGCATTGATCCACAGGCGGAAATCACGCGTGATAACCTGAGCGTGGCCGAATCGGTGGCCGCCATGAAGGACCAGAAAATCGACGCTTTCTTCTGGATCGGTGGTCTGCCCACCGGTGCGGTGACCGATCTGGTTTCCACCCCGAACATGGAAATCACCTTCCTGCCCACCGACTCAGTTGTAGAAGCCTTGCGCGAGAAATACGGTCCCGTCTATACGGCCTACACATTGCCCAAGGATATTTATGGTCTGGAAGCGGATGTGCCCGGCCTCGGCATCGGCAATGTGCTCTTTGTCAATGCCAACATGCCCGAGGAACTGGCCGATCAATTACTCACGACCATTTTCGACAACCTCGACGAAATCAAGACCATCCACCCCGAAGCCGAAAGTTTGAGCACGGAAACGGCGGTGGTCGATTCGTCGATCCCCTTCCACCCGGGTGCGATTCGATTCTATCAAGAAGCTGGCGTTTGGCAGTAGTCATTGGTAAGTAGTCATTGGTAATTGGAGAGCGTATCGATTTCCAATCACCCAATTACCAATGACTACTTACCACTTCCCCCTCCCCCACCATCCACCCACAAGGAACGCCATGGCCGCCCAATTTCCACCCGCGCCGCCTGTCGACGATGAGGTTCTGAGCCAGGAACAGGTTAACCAGATTATCGAGGAACACGAAACCGAGTCGCGCATGCGCACTTTGCCGCGCGGCTGGCAGTGGGTGGCGGCCATCCTAGCCGGGGGACTGGCGATCTACGCGCTCTACTGGACGCAATATACAGTCACCACCCATGTGTACCGGGCCAGTTTCTTGATGGTGGTGCTATGCCTCACCTTTCTCTACTACCCCACTTTTGCGCGCGACCGTGCGCGCTTGCGCAGCTACGATTTGCTGTTGATTGGGTTATCGATTGCCAGCCTGGTCTACTTGCTCTACATCTACAAAGATGCGCTGCAACGCATCACCCGCCCCACGAACATGGAAATTGTGATGGGCGCGCTGCTCATCCTCTTGATCCTCGAAGCGACGCGGCGCACCACCGGCTGGGCGCTGACCCTGACCGCGCTGGGTTTTCTCGCCTATGCTTTTTTGGGACCCTACATGCCCGAACCGTTTGACCATCGCGGCTACCGTCTGCCGCGCATCGTTGGGCAGAATTATCTGACCTTGGAAGGCATCTTTGGTGTGCCGCTCGATGTAGCCGCCACCTTTATTGTGCTCTTTACCATTTACGGCGCCGTGCTGGAGTATAGCGGTGCGGGCAAGTTCTTTCTGGATTGGTCTTTTGCCGCGTTGGGCAAATCGCGCAGCGGCGCTGGACCCGGGCGCACGGTGACGGCCGCTGGCTTTTTGCTTGGCACTGTTTCTGGCAGCGGCATTGCTACCACGGTGACGCTGGGTTCGCTGGCCTGGCCCATGCTCAAAAAGGCCGGTTATGATCGCGAGACGGCTGGCGGCATGTTATCGGCGGCGGGGATTGGGGCGATTCTATCACCACCCACGCTGGGCGCGGCGGCTTTTATCATCGCTGAGTATTTGCAGATTACCTATTTGGATGTGTTGGTTATGGCCACAATTCCCACCATTCTCTACTATATCTCTTGCCTGCTCATGATCGAAGCCGACTCGCGCCGCATGGGCACGCGACCGGTGGAAATTGAAACGACGCCGCTCTGGTCATTGACGCTCAAATATGGCTATCATTTCACCTCGCTGTTCGCCGTGGCGGTGCTGATGGGCATTGGCATGACGCCCTTCATGGCCGTTTTCTGGGCGATCATCATGGCCTTTACCCTGAGCTTTTTACGCCCCGAAACCCGCCTGACTTCGCTCTGGATGTTGGGCGTGGGTATAGTGACCACGGTGGGTCTCTATCTGCTCGGTTGGCGGCTCTCTACCAGTTGTTTTTGGGGCTTGATGATGGCAACCACGTTGGCCGCGCTTTGGTTGCTCTGGAGCAAATGGCGTGGCCGGCCCGTTGTCGAAGAGAATATCCGCATCTTAAAAACGCTAGAATATGGCGGCAAAAGTGTCGTCTCGATCGCGGCGACCACCGCCTGCGCCGGCGTGATCGTCTCGATTGTCACGCTGACCGGTCTGGGCTTAAAGATGTCCGGCGTGATTGTCGGGCTGGCAGGCGGCAGCCTTTTTATGACCGTCTTGCTCGCGGCGGTGGCGATTTGGGTGTTGGGGCTGGCTGTGCCGGTGACGGCTTCCTACATCATCGCCGCGGTGATGATTGTACCGGCACTAACGACAGTGGGTGTCAACGAGATGGCGGCGCACATGTTTATCTTCTATTATGCCGTCCTGGCCGATGTGTCGCCGCCCACTGCGTTGGCGCCGATGGCCGCCGCCGCGATCACTGGTGGCCAACCCTTCCGCACCATAATGATGGCCTGGAAGTATTGTCTACCCGCTTTCTTGGTGCCGTTTATTTTTACGCTCACGCCCGAAGGACTGGGGCTGCTCTTAATCGGCGATCTGACCACCATCCTCTGGACTTTTGTGACCAGTTGTCTGGCCGTGACGGCATTGGCCTTGGCCTTTGGCGGCTGGGTGCGCCAGGCGGCCAACTTGCCCGAGCGTCTACTGATCGGGGCTGGCGGCCTGGCCTTGCTCTATGCCAATGTCAGCTTTGATCTGATCGGTACGGCCCTGCTCATCGCCGGCATCGGGCTGCATTGGGTGCGGGTCAGTCGAATGAACGTGCCGGCATAAGTGGCTTATACCTTTAATAATTCGGGGGTTTTGATGCAGGAAGCAGATAATGACGTAGAACGCAGCGCTTGCGCGCCAACACCGCTACACGCAACAGGATTTAATCCACGGACAGAGTTACCCTATGGGCTAGCAATTGATCACATACAGTTGGCTATGCTCGAATTTTTGAGTTTTCTGGGCTTCATTAACCAGCAGCTTAATACACAAGGCATTGAACGCCTCGAAACCATGTTGATGGCAGCAAACTTTAGTAGTGTGGTTGGTGAGTTTATGGGATCCAGCATCCCAAAACATTGCCAATTTATCGTAAAAAATCGTTACCACAATGGCCACCCCGATCTGATACCCGCGGATCTGTTTGTCAATAACGCGGTACAACATACAGATATCGGAATCGAGGTCAAGGCCTCCAGATACTTGAGAGCATGGCAAGGCCATAATCCAGAGAATATCTGGCTCATGGTCTTTATCTTTGATTGTAATCGTCCTGACGACAAGGCAAAAGGCAAATCGCCCAAATCATTTCGTTTTTTGAGAGTGGTCGGTGCAAAATTGGAGAAAAGCGATTGGCTGTTTTCGGGGCGATCTGCTACAAGTCGCCGAACTATCACAGCAAGCGTAACTGATTCTGGCTATCAGAAAATGCTATCGAACTGGGTGTACAACGACTTTGATATTTTACAAATTTAATCCAAGTAACAATGGCTGAACCTGATCTTGCTCGGGTGGAATCAATGCTAATTTAGGAATCGCCGTTTTGCTCATTTCGTAATAATCAACATGGCGTTCAATGCCGATGCATGGCAAACCGACGGCTTCCGCCGCCGCAACTGTTGAACCCGACCCCATAAAAGTATCGGCAATAATGCCTTTACCCAAAGGAAGGGCCGCATGAACCACTTGACGCATAAACGACTGCGGCTTTAGGCTGGGATGATCCGCTACCTCGCGCTCGCGTTGGGGCGTGCGCTCACTAGAAATCACATCGCTGAAGGGTTG
Organism: Caldilineales bacterium; assembly: GCA_038247295.1. GTDB lineage: Bacteria > Chloroflexota > Anaerolineae > Caldilineales > Caldilineaceae > JAPLGZ01. The sequence continues at coordinate 14,199 of JBBRVA010000067.1, forward strand.
ATCCTGGCTGATTCTGCGCAACCCACCTGTTTCGTAACGTTTTAGGCACTCGCTGACGGTCATGCCAGTTGGCATCGGTTTACGCAAAATGCCCCACGGTTCATACCCACCGCGCGGTAACGAGCAAACATCTGGAAATTCATCCTCTGCGTTTTTAGGTCGATCCCCACCGCGTAAGGTGCGTACCAATCGAATTAATTCACCGCGAAACTCCAATCCACCCGCAACCAAGGCCGAAAAAACTAACTGCGATAGAAAAGAATTGCTGGCAATAAATACATGCCCACCAGGCCGAAGCGCATGCACAGCCAGCTTGCTCCACTCGCAAAAAAATCGCCAGAGCGTATCGCGCTCTTTTACATTTAAGGCAGTAAACCTTGGCAATGGCGAGCGCACGTTGCCATCAAACGATGGCGGAATCCGCCATACGCCGCCATTGCCATTTGTTCTTTTCTCAATTTGATCAAAGTTGTATTCTTTGACCCCATACGGCGGATCGGTCACAATCGCGTGCAGCGTATTGCCAGGTATGCGCCCAAGCCATTCCAGACAGTCTGCATGGATAATGATAGAATTCCCGATTCGCTCTGATTGGTAATCTAGGCCTAGAACCGTTATCTCAGTTAGGTGGTCGTACATTTGAGCTTGCTCCATGCCTAGAATCTCAACCTTCATAATTGCAGTAGGTAGCTACTATACCATGAAGTCGGACTGAAGGCAAGAAGCGTTGCAAAAAAATCATTTCACACGGTAACGTATTTATTGTTTTACTGCACCGTCCACCCGCCATCAATCGTAATCCCGGCGCCGGTGATAAAACTGCTGGCATCGCTGGCCAAAAAGACGGCGATCCCGCCGATCTCCTCGATATCGCCCCAACGACCCAGTGGAATTTTGGCGATAAAGTCCTGATACACCTGCGGATTCTGCAAGAGTGACTGGTTCATCTCGGTGCCAAAAGGTCCGGGCATAATACAGTTGGCGGTAATGCCATAGGGTGCCCATTCCAGTGCTAATGTGCGCGTCATCTGCAAAACGGCGCCCTTGCTCGTGGCATAGGGGGTACGATCGGCAATACTGATTATGGAAAGCGTTGAACCGACGTTAATCACCCGGCCATAACCGCGCGTCTTGAAGTGTGTTGCCAGGGCGCGACAAAGCAGCCAAGGACCAGTGACGTTGGTATCTTGCACCTCGCGAAATTGCTCCAGGGTCAGTTTCTCAATCGGCCCGCGGATGTTCAGCCCGGCATTGTTGACCAGGATATCGACCTGGCCAAAGTCGGTGAGCACTTGCTCAACCAGCGCCGTGATCTGGTCGGGTACCGTGACATCACACGCATAGCCACGGCTGGTTTTGCCGGTGGCGCTTTCAATTTCGGCGGCGGCCGCCTTGGCTTCCTCGCCACGACGACTGACCACGGCCACCTGTGCGCCGGCCTCGGCCAGCGCTTGCGCCATCTGCCGGCCCAAACCCCGGTTGCCACCCGTCACCAAAGCGACGCGGTTGTCTAAACGAAAACGATCTAGAATGCTCATTAGGTTTCTTTCCTCTGTTTTGGTTGGGTGTTATGGCAATTTCAATAAATCATCGACAATAATCGGCTTGCCCGTGGCAATTGATTCATTCGCCGCAATGCCCATCAGGATCGAAGCGGCACCGTCGATGTGCGAAGCCGCCCGATGGTACGGATCGGCGGGTGGGTTGGGCGCGAAGATTTGTTCGAGCATGGTCGGATCGGCGCCGCCGTGACCGCCAATCGCCGGTGGGATTTCGACGGTATAAGGACGGCCAAACATTGGGAAAATACGAATCTCTTCGCCGCCAAACTGCGCTTTTAGCGCTGGATCACTGGACGCAAAAACGGGGGTCTCACCATCACCAGCCACAAAGGTGCGCCCGACCTGCTCGGTCAGGTCAACTTCCAAGCGGCCCTTGTCACCCGTGATCGAGACGCGATAGCCTTCCCACGGGCTATAGGCGACCAACGAATAGGTCAGGATCGTGTTATTGCGATAGCGGGCCGTAACGCTCATCGTGTCTTCGGCGCTGATGTTGTCACCAAAGACATTGCGGTCGCGCAGATAACCAGTGTCCTTCTCGGCTTCTAGATAAAGACCC
>JBBRVA010000068.1:0-16295 GCA_038247295.1 Caldilineales bacterium
GCCAAACTGGAAAGCTCACCCGGCGAATTAGTGATTTTGACCCTTTCGATCACGTACGCGAATGGCGTAAAGCGTACCGTGGTTGGTTCGACAACGACCGGTGAGGCGACGTTGTCTTGGCCCGTGCCGCCAGAAGCGGGCCACGGCACGGCCACGTATCGGCTGACAAGCGGTGGCTGTGGCTGTGGATCGGGCCAAGATGGAAAACCTAAAATCGCCATCCAGAAGATTGCCGAAGGCTCGTTTACAATTGAGTAACTTTTCCAATGAACAACCGGAGTTGAATCATGAACAAAGTACAAGCTGCAATTTTAACCCCTCAAGAGGCCGTACAAAAACGCAACCAGTTGATCGATGACGGCTTCTGTGTCGTGCCCGGCATTTTACACGGTGAGATGCTGGCACGGGTGCGCAGTTTTACGGATAATTTTCTTGACACGCACGCCATCGATCCCAAGCATCGCTATCAAGGCAGCGATTTCCACATCCAGGCCGAACGCACGTGGGTGCAGCAGCAAGATGCCAACCGCTATCATGCGTCGATTGTCGATGAAATCCTCGACCTGCCCGAAGCGCAGGCCGCCTGTGCCGTAGTTGGGCTGGAAGGGATGACCGATACGGGGAGCATGATTGTGCTTAGCAAGCCGCCGCACGGTCCCGCCCTCTACTGGCATCAGGACAGCATGGATTGGAACCATCCCAAGTCTGCCCTACCTTGGCCGAGCACGATCTTTCTTTCCTACTACCTGGTTGACACAACCCGCGCCAACGGCTGTTTGCGCGTGATCCCCGGCACGCATCGCAAGCGGATCGATTTGCACGATCAACTGCCCGACGCCCACGGCCCCGAGATTCAGGCCGTTGATGAAACGCATCTGGCGTTTATGCCGCACCCGGATGAAATCGATATTCCTGTCAAGGCCGGTGACCTGGTGATCGCCGATGGCCGTGTGTTGCATGCCGCTTGGCCGAACAATTCTGCGCAGCGCCGGCCGCTGCTCCTTTCCTGGTGGCGCGTCTTTCCCTTCCCCAGCGTACCCAGTTGGTGGGACGGTTCGCTGCCCGCTGAAATCCAGGTTGATGCCAGCGCAGAATATGAACGCACACGTAAACCAAGCCAATATTTGCGTTAAGGCGCGTCAGGAAATCGATCATGATAACCGAAGTTATGCGTACTAAACACACCCAGTATGCCGCTGATGGCTTTTATATCCAGGCGCAGCCGATCATCCCGCGCCCAGTGGTCGATGCGGCCGTGACGGGGATGGAGGAAGTGCGCGCCGGTCGCTATGACACGGGTACGCCGCCCCAGCCTTCTTATTGGAATCCAGGTGATGATCCAAACAAACTGGGCAAGATTGAAATGCCTCAGATCGCCAACCATGCGATTATGGCGTTGCTGAAACATCCGGCTTTGGGCGAACTGGCCGCGGAAGTTACCGGTGCCAAGGCGGTGCAGATTTGGTGGGTGCAATTGCTCTACAAACCGCCCGCCCTGCCCGACGCGCCAGTGACGACCAACGTGGGCTGGCATCAAGATCGCCACTATTGGCAAAGTTGGGACGATGAGAGCGAACTCTTCACGGCGTGGGTGGCCTTGAGCGATGTAACCGCCGACGCTGGCCCAATGGCTTTCGTGCAAGGGTCGCACGCCTGGGGCGCCCCGGGCCAAAGTGATTTCTACGGCCAAGACTTGGATGCACTGCGCCAGCAAATTCAGCAGTCTACGGGCAAACCGTGGACAGAAGTCACTGCCATCTTGCCGCCGGGCGGCGTCAGCTTGCACCATAATTTGACCTTTCATGGCAGCGGCCCGAACCGATCCGGCGCACCCCGCCGCAGCTTTGCGATCCACATGCGCACGGAGAGGTCACGCCCGCGCGCTGGGCTGCGCCAGGGGCTAACCCAGTTTATCGACAACCTGGATTACTGCCCTGTGATCTATGGCGATGCCGCCAGCTTTGGGTAGAGAAATGGATGATTGCCTGATAGACCACCTAGGGTCTATCAGGCGGCCGCCGCCAACTGCTGCGCATCTGCATAGAGATAGCACGCGGCATACTGATTTGTGCCCACGGTATAGGTCGGCGGCGGACGCTTTGTGCAGCGGTCCATGGCGTGCGGGCAGCGCTGATAGAATTTGCAGCCGTTGTTCGCCGCGATGCCGAGTACTTCCGACGCCGAAGAGGTGCTGCGCCCTTCCCAGCGGATGTCCGGATCCGGCACGGGAATCGAGCTGACCAGCAGTTGGGTGTAGGGGTGCTGGGGATTCTGGATCACATTGTCAACATTGCCATTTTCCATCACAGAGCCGCTGTAGAGCACATAGATATCATCGCTGATCTGGTACGCGGTTGACAAGTCGTGGGTGATGTAGAGAAACGAAATCCCGTACGCTTCCTTCAGGTTGCGAAAGATGTCTAAAATGCGCACCTGTAGCGAGGCATCGATCATCGAGACCGGTTCGTCGGCGACGATCAAACGTGGCTTGAGCAGAAAGGCGCGCGCGACCATAATACGTTGGCGTTGACCACCGCTCAACTGATGGGGATACCTGCCCAGAATCTCATTCGGGCGCAAACCTACCACTTCCAACGCTTCTTCGGTCTGCTTCCTGGCATCTGCCCGACTGTCGGCAAGTTTGAACTTGCTAATTACGGTGTCGAAGACGGCATCGACTTTGTAGAAGGGGTTATACGTGCCAAAGGGATCCTGAAAAATCGCCTGTACCTCGCGCCGAAAAGTGAAGCGCTCGCTGCGCGACATCTTGCCGATATCTTTGCCTTTGTAGAGAATTTGGCCTTGCGTCGGCTGAATGAAATCCAATGCTAAATTCGCCAGTGTCGATTTGCCGCTGCCGCTCTCACCCGCAATCGTAATGATCTGGGGTGCTTCCTCCAAAAATGTAAGTGAAAAGTTTTCTAAGGCAGGCGAAGTTTGCCGGCTTAATAACCCGCTGCCATAAACTTTTGTCAAGTTGCGTAGTTCAAACAGGGGTGTTGACATTGGTTTTATTCCAGCTTTCATTCGCGTTTTCGTATAGATGACAAGCGGCTAGATGTCCAGCCTGCAATGCGCGCAGCTCGGGCGTGATCGTTGTGCAGGCGTCAAAGGCATGCGGGCAGCGCGGGTGGAAGCGACAGCCTGGTGGCGGATTAAGCAGAAAAGGGGGCAAACCTGGAATGCCGCCGCCGCGTTTCTTTTCGCGCACGGAGGGCAAAGAGGCGATCAGCGCCTGGGTATAGGGATGTTGCGGCCGGTGATAGAGGTCACTCGTTGAGGCCACTTCCACCAACTTACCGGCATACATCACACCCACCCGATCCAACACCTGGGCCGTTAGCCCCATATCGTGCCCGATCAAGATCATCGATGCGCCGAGCCGTTCTTGCACACCGATCAGGGTTTGCATGACGGCCTTTTGCACGACTACATCGAGCGCGCTGGTCGGCTCATCGGCGATGATCAGCTCCGGTTCCAGGGCCGTGGCCATGGCAATACAGACGCGTTGCTTCATGCCGCCGCTCAACTCATGCGGATACATGTCGGCCACTTTGGCGGGTAACTCGACCATGTCGAGCAGCGCATGAATCTCGGCGCGCAAGACTGGGCTGGGGATGGCCCCTTTGTGCGTCAGGATCGTATCGGCGATCTGGTCACGAACGCGCATGACTGGATTGAGCGAATTCATGGCGCCCTGTGGAATGAGCGAAATTTTGCTCCAGCGCGTCTGCCGCATCTCCTCTTTGTTGATCGCCACAATGTCGCGCCCATTCAACAGGATTCGTCCACTCTCGATTTTACCCGGCTTCTTGATCAGGCGCAGAATAGCCATGATCGTCGTCGTTTTACCACAACCGCTCTCGCCGATAAAGCCAAAGCGCTCATTGCGCTGAATGGTAAAGCTAATATCATCGACAGCTTTCACAGGCCCGCGGCCCGTCCAGTAGTAAACCCGCAAATTTTCTACTTGGAGGGCAGGAGTTTCATCATTGAGGATCATTACGTACCTTTCAAATCACACAACTGGGCAAATAAGTGGTAGCTAATAAGTAATAAGTAATAGCTAACAAGTAATTGTTAATGAGGGCCGCATCGTAGATGAGATCAATTTGCCATCACGAGTACTACAATTACTTGTTACTTGTTACTTATTACTTATTCGTGCTTGTTATTCATGCCTAGCGTCTACTTCGCCCGTTCGCGCAGTCTGGGATTGGCCAATTCATCCAGCGCCACGCTGATCAGAAACAGGCTGATAAAAATGATGATCAGGGTAGCCGTCGGTGGCACCCACCACCACCACATGCCGCGAAAGATCGCTGCGCCTAGATAGGCGGACTGCAAGATCATGCCTAGATTGGGCGTAAACAGTGGGCCTAACCCCAAAATCTGAATGCCCACCAGTGAAAGAATCGCCCCGGATACGGCGCCAACAAAGCCCGCCATAATGTAGGGCAACAAGTTGGGCAGGATCTGTTTGATTGCGATCTCAAAGTCATTCTGGCCGGAAAGTTTGGCCAGTGGGATGAAAGGGCGTTCGCGCAAACTGAGGGTCTGGGCGCGCATCAGGCGCGTGGGTCCCGCCCAGGCGAAAATAGCAATCACCAGCGCCGTGAACTCAATCGTGGTGGTGCGAATATAAGAGGCCAAAACGATCAGGATCAAGAGCGAAGGGATGGTCAGAAAAATATCCGCCGTGGTGCTAATAATCGTATCGAGCAGCCCGCCATAATAGCCGCCCACGATCCCCAATACAACACCCAGCGCCGTGCCAATCACACCAGCAATCAGGCCAACCTTGAGCGATGGGTGAATGCCGTGGATCATCAAAGCCCAGATATCGCGCCCCACATTGTCCGTACCCAATCGGTATTCGTCTGACGGCGGTGCGTTAAATTCACCGGACGCGACACGCGTATAGATTTTACGCCAACAAGTCGCTTAAAAATGGGGTGCGTCACGGAAAGGATGAGCAGGAAGCAGTCACGTTGTCCGCAAAAATTGGGGTTGTACCTTGTTTTTTGAGTCGAGCTTAGCGCTTTACGATATAGATTTCTCACACATCACCGATACACCATCACACCCTCGCCCGCTTGTTGCTGCATCTCCAGGGGAGCCTCATGCGCGTGATAGACCAGGTAGCGCATGGGCGAGAGCTGGACAGAGTCGCCTTCGTTGAGCATGACTGATTTTGATAGGTAAACCTTCAATTGTCCCAGCGTTGGCACATCGACGATTGCGCGGCGGTAATGGCCTAAATCCATCAATTGTAAGACCGACCCGGCCCAAGTATCGCTGGGTGCCGAGTCGCTCTGCGCGACCAATGCCAAATCCTCCGGGCGAATGGCAATGGTGACAGACGAACCAGCGCTGAGGCTGGGCGGGGCGGCTAAATGGTGGGCACCGAGTTGCAGCAAACCTGCTTGGCAAATCGCCGGCAGCAAATTCATTGCGCCGATAAAGTCTGCGACAAAGAGCGTACGTGGGCTGGCATAAATGTTGGATGCCTTGTCCACCTGTTCGACTTGCCCCTTGTGCATAACGGCGATCCGGTCGGCCAGGCTCAACGCTTCTTCCTGATCATGGGTGACGAAGATGGTGGTGATATGGACGCGACGCTGAATGGCGCGCAACTCTTCGCGTAGCCGTACGCGCAACAGGGCGTCCAAATTGCTGAACGGTTCGTCGAGCAACAAAATCTTTGGCTCCAAGACCAGCGCACGCGCCAGCGCCACCCGCTGTTGTTCACCACCCGAGAGCTGCCCCGGATAGCGCTTGCCATAGGTGGGTAGCCCCACTAGCTGGAGCGCCCCTTGCACGGCGCGGTCAATTTCGCCAGTGGATAATCGGCGCAGGCGCAGCCCAAACGCAATGTTGTCGTAGATGCGCATGTGGGGCCAAAGCGTATATTTTTGAAAGACCATGGCTGTGGGGCGGCGGTTGGCCGGCAAGGTAATCACCGATTGGCCGTCGATGCGGACATCGCCTGCGCTTGGGTCTTCAAAGCCGCCCACCATGCGCAACGCCGTGGATTTGCCGCAACCGGATGGCCCTAGAATGCACAAAAATTCGCCATCGCCCACATTCAGATTGATGCTGTTGACCGCCACGACCTCACCGAATTGTTTGGTCAAATTGATTAAATCAAGGGTTGCCATATCGTTTAAACCCCTAACCCTGCTGTTACTGCGTTGCCACGCAAAAAGCGTTGTACAAAAGCCAACAAGAGAAAAGAAGGCAGCCAAAGGACGAGCGAGATCACGGCGCCGTATTGCACGATCACCTGGTTGTTGATCAATGAATACATGAGCACTGGCATAGTGCGCACATTGGGCAAGCCGATCAACAGCGCGCCCTGGGCTTCGTAGAAGGTGCTGACAAAGGTCAACAATAATGCAGCCCCCAAGGCGGGCAGCACCATCGGCAGCGTAATCTGCACAAAAACCCGTAGTCGTGAAGCGCCGACATCTAGCGCCGCCTCTTCGAGCGCCCGATCAACGCCCTGGAAGGCAGACGTGGGAATCCAGATCATCAGCAGCAAGGTGTTGATCAACTGAATCAGAATCACACCTGGCACCGTGCCGACCAGATCAAGCCGAAAGAAGACAATCGCAATACTGACGTAAAGACCAAAGCGCGGGAACGCATTGGTGACCAAAAATGAGAGCAGCAACAGCTGGCGACCGGGGAAACGCATCCGCGCAAACGCATAGGCAGCGGGCAGGCAGATCAGCGCCGAGAGCCCGGTGACCACCAACGACAGCATAATGCTCAGCGGCAAGGCGCTGCCAATATCGGCGCGGCTAAGCGTTTGCGCCCAATACTTAATCCCCCATTCGGTGGGCAGCAAAGATGGATAGCGCCAGCGCTCGGTAAATGCCCACAAAAAAACCGTGCTGATCGGCCCCAAAATCCCGACGATCAGCAAAAGCAGCGCAACCAGGCCAAAGCTCTCGCGGCGCAGAACTCGTAGCCAGGCGCGCAGGGTCAAGTTGACCGACGTCTGCTTTGGCCGCGTCGCCTCTGTCGCCTGCTCCTCCGCTGTTTCGCTTGCTGTCAATTGCGTTCTCCAATTCGCTGGCGGGTGACGGTGCGCACATACAGAACACCAATCAACGCACAACATAGAAATGTGATCACGGCCTGGGTCTCGGCACCCAGTTTATCCTGGTATTCCGAATAGGTCTGCTGCATAGAGACGCCCATCATCTGCGGCGCGGCGGGGCCGAGCAAATAAGGGATGGTGTAGCTACCAAAGACACCAATGAAATTGAGGCAAAAGGCAATCAGCACCGAGCGTTGCATCAGGGGCAGAAGGATACGCGTGAAAATCTGCCAGTCACCCGCCCCCACATCGCGCGCACTTTCGATCAGCGCATTATCCACTTGGCGCAAACCGGCGGTGAGCACCAAGATCGTAAACGGGAGACCCTCCCAAATCAGCGCAAAAATGATGCCGCTTGGTCGGAGATAAGGCGTGCGGAAGCCGGTAAACCCAATCGTCTGTAGCAAAGTGTCAAGCGTGCCATGCGGACCCAGAAAGCGAATCAGGGCAAAGGCAAGAATGATGCCTGGCACAAAGAGGGGAAACAACGAGAGCACCTGTACGGCCGCCGCAATTCGGCTATCAGAAAAGCGGAGGTAAAGCGCGAGCGGCATACAGAGCACAAATAACCCAGCCACCGTTAGCAGCGTGACCCAAACCGTGAACCATAAATTCCACAAGAGGATGCGGTTGTTGAAAAAGTCGGTATAGCGAAGGAGTGAAAAGCTGCGCAGGCCGTCCCCCTCGTTTGCTACGAACAAAGTGCGCACTATCGATTGCGCTGCCGGGTAAAAGATTAGCAGCAACATCAGCAGCACGGGCGGGGCAACGAGTAGATAACCGGGCAGATAACCGAGCAAGGTGCTCAGGTTTTGCCCACGGCGCGTGAAATTTTTCTTCATTGCATCTTTTGGAGATTAGCGGAAGTGAGCGGTTACCGATGGGAGACAGGGAGACAGGGCGACAAGTAGGCGTCACCTGTCTCCCTGTCTAATTGTCTCATTGTTTACCTACGGCGCATTCGGGTCGATATTCGTCGCCACCTGCTCGTACCAGCCTTTGTTGCGGGCGGCGTTGTATTCGCCACCGGGCCAGAACGGCACATTGCTGGTGATCACGTCGGTGAACTCGGACTGTAATGCGGCGGGCAGCAATTCCCAACCGACGGCTGGGAAGCCGCCAATGTCTTGCACGGCGGAGATCTGCATCTCCTGGCTTAGCATAAAGTTGACAAAGGCGAGCGCACCATCCACGTTCTTGGCATTCTTGGGGATGGCCAGGTAAGCATAGCCACCGGGGAAGGGCAGGTCTTCAAATTGCTTAAACTTGATTGTTTCTGGCAAGGCACCTGTGCTAAGCGCCTGTAATGATTGGTCCGACCAGGCCGAAATCATGCTGACCGAGCCGTTGGCCAGCAATTGCAACACCGGGTTGTTGCCAGCCGGGTAGGCACCCTCGTCGTAGAGTGCTGGGTGAATCTCGCGCAGTAATGCCCACGCTTCGTCGAACTGGGCGATCAATGCAGGGTCGGCCTCACCTGCTTTGAAGAGCGAGGGGTCCTGGCCCGTCACTTCGTAGATGGCGCGCACGACAAAGTTGCCGCCGCTGCCACCTTTGTCTGGCCGGCAGTAGATAAACTGGCCGGGGTTGGCCTTGATCCATTCAACTAACTCGGCAAAGGTGCTTGGTACTTCATCCTCTGTCACTTTGGCGCTGTCGTAGGCCAACAATACTTGCGAACCGCGATAGGCCGTGTGGAAAGGCGAAGTGCGTGCCGCTTCAACGACATCTTGCGCATTGGGCACGTTTTGCTCGTTCAGTTCCAGCCACAGCCCGGCCTCGGTGTACTCGGGGTTGCCCAAAACATCAAAGTCCAACACTTCGGCTTGCGGGTCATCGCCCGTGGTCATCGCAGCCAGCGCCCGATCAGCAATCGCCTTGGTGCCCTCGCCAACGCCACGCGCGTTGATAAAATTCATCTTATACTGGGGATACTGCGCCTCAAACGCAGGGCCAACCACATTCTGATACCAGTCCGAAATATTGGTATCTCCATCATTGTAAACGTTGATCACGCTCGGTTCGGTGGCAGCCGCAGGCTGCGCTGCGTCACCTGTGGTGGCTGGCGCTTGTGGGGCTGTGGGCGCCACACAGGCAGCCAGCAGGCACAAGCTCGCAATAAACATCACGGTGCATTTGCTAAACACGGTGCATTTGCTAAACAATCGTTTCATAGTCTCCCTACCTCGTAGTGGCTTGATAGTTGGTGGGCCAATTGTAAAAATTTGTAGCAAACAATCCGGTGGATAGTGCAAGCTTACCGCGCGTTTGTTAAGCGTTCTTTTCTGTACAGTTAAGATTCGGTGATCATCGTAGCACGCCGCATAGGCGAAAACTCAGCGCCTGCGCATGAAATTCACTCACGAATGCCAGCTTCAACCGGCAGTTAACGTCTGGCGAGTTCTGGTTAGTTGATGCTTGGCTTCATGCAGCTGGATTGGCGAGTAAGCGGCGCTGTCCACGCCGAAAAACATGCCCCGCGATCCGGTAATAGTCAACCAGTTGATCCATCGTCGCGCGCCAGGAGCGCCCTTGCGCATGTTTGACGCCATTCTCCGCTAGCTTTTCGCGCAATTGGGGATTTGTGCGCAAGCGCCGGATTAAGCCTGTAATCTGTTCTAATTTGGACGGTTCATAGAAAAAGCCATTTTCGCCATCAACGATCGTGTCTACCACCCCACCCGCATTGGCGGCAATCACGGGGAGGCGACAGGCCATGGCCTCTAGCGCAACAAGACCAAATGTTTCTGTGATCGATGGGAAAATAAAGGCATCGGCGGCGCGATAGGCAGCGACCAGATCCGCCCCGCGTAGATAGCTGGGGAAGACGGTGGGCGTGCCGCGGTAATGGTGTTGCAATTCCTGATGACTTGGTCCACCGCCGACAAAGGCCATCCGCACCCCTGGCTCGGCAAAGAGATGATCACGAATTTCCTTTAATCCTTTTTCCGGCGATTGACGGCCCACATTGATCACGAGAAATTCATCGGGATGACGATCGGTCAGCCGATTGCGCACCGCTTCATCGCGCGGGCCTGGGCGAAAAAGATCGGTGTCAATGCCGCGTTTCCACCAGCGCACGCGCCGAAAGCCGTGACCGCGCAGATCGTCGCGAACGACGCTTGACGAGCAGAGCGTGACATCGGCTTGATTGTGAATAGTGCGCAGGTAGACCCAAGCGGCTGGCGCCATAAACCCTAGACCGTAATAGTGGGCATAGCGGGGCAGATCGGTGTGGAATGAGGCAACCGTCGGCACATTTAGTTTGCGCGCATAGGAAAGACCAAACGGCCCTAATATAACTGGGTTTACCAAATGAATCAGATCAGGTTGAAATGCATGCACTTTTTCCCACACAAGCTGGCGTGGGCGGCGGTGGGCTATACATTGCATCCCCCAACCAGATCTTTGATATCAAGCCCGTCAACAGCACGGTGAGCGGCAATACCGTTGCCAACGGCGCTGGTGATGGGCTTTACTTGCGCGAATCCGGTGAGGCGAATGATTCGTTGCACATCACGCTGCTCAACAGCACGGTGACAGAAAATGCCGCTGGCCAAAGGGCAGGCGTCTATGTCTTTCAGCAACAGAGCACCACCCAGACAACCGGCACGCTGCGGCTCACCAACCACAAGGAGCCAGGCTTTTGCTGGCTCTTATAAGATTGCAAGCGAATTGTCAGCTTAACCAATAAATCGATCATAATTTGATAATGATTGAGTATAATAATGATAACGTGCCGTATATATAGATGCACTAACCGTCGTTGTAAATGGCCCATAACCTCCGCTTTCCCCAAGAAAGTTTGGGCCAATCGCCGCAGCCTTACTTGTAGTCGCTACTTTCAAGCTAGGTAGCCCTGTAAGTACAATTCAATTCAACCCAAAGGAGTCTCTCATGTCTGTCAAAGCCTTTTCCCATTGGCAACTCCCCTGCCATCTGCTGTTGTTGATCAGGTTAAGCCATCGACCTGTCGCCACTTGTTTGTCGCTGTTCTTCTTTACTGCTTTGTTGTTTGTCATGCAACCCGTGCCTGTTGCACAAGCGGCGGAAAACGCCGTCCTTTGTGCGCTGAGTGCCAGTGATGAAGCGTCGCTTTCGCAGGCCATCAATTGTATTAATACAGGTGGGGCTGGCACGCATACAATCACGTTGACAAGTGATATTTTGCTCACCCAACCACTGCCTGTGCTCACCAACCCAACTGCGACAGAAATTGTGCTCGAAGGCAATAACCATACGCTGGATGCGAATGGCACTGGCCGTGTCTTGACTATCGAGCAGGTGCAAAATCTTACCTTGCGTAACATTACCTTGACGGGGGGACAGACGGATGTCAATGGCTTATCGCCGAATGGTGGCGGTTTGTCGTTGGTGTGTGGTGAAGATCTCGACTGCAACTGGACACTATTAAATACCGTCGTGCGTAATAATCAAGCGGCTGCGGGTGGCGGCATTCTTTATCGCTGTGACTATCATGGTGGTGGCTCATTGCTTGTGCAAGACTCCGTGATCCGCGGCAACGTGGCATCAGGTGCTGGTGGCGGGCTGATTTATAGCTCGGATGAGGAAAGCGGATTTTGTTCGGTAACGTTGCGTAATACGTTGCTGGAAGGCAATCGGGCCGCCGAGGGTGGCGCCTTCCGCATCTTGCGCCCGCGCGTCACCATTGTCGACTCCACGATTCGCGACAATGTTGCCACCGAAAACGGGGGTGGGATTCTGGCCCGCATCAGCGATGGGTTTATCGACATGACCATACGCAACACCACGATCAGTGGCAACCAAGCCGGGCAGAATGGTGGCGGTTTGTATATTGAATCGCCTGAACAGACGTTTGAGATTGCGTTAGTCAACAGCACCGTGAGTGGCAATAGTGCCACCACGGGCGCGGGCGGTGGGCTTTACTTGGGGGAAAGCAATGACTCATTGCGCATTGCTTTGATCAATAGCACCGTAACCCAAAATACTGCCGCCCAGGGCGCGGGCGTTCATGTCTTTCATCTTGATAGTGGCTTCGAGATGACGGGCACGCTGCGGCTGACCAACAGCATCGTCGCCGATAATCTTGGCAGCGACTGTGGCGGCGAAGTGGCCGGCGGTGGTCTTTTCAGTGGTGAGCGCGTCACTTCTTTTGGCCACAACCTGGATAGTGACGGCACCTGTCTCACGCCAAGCGTGCGCCAGGGTAGTGATATTCCGAGCAGCAACGCCAACCTGGGGCCGTTGGCCGACAACGGTGGCCCGACGCTCACGCATGCCTTGGGCGTCGGCAGTGCAGCGCTCGATGCCGCTGATAATGCGGTTTGCGCCGCTGATCCGGTCGGCGGGGTCGATCAACGTGGTGCCCCGCGCCCGCAAGGGGCGCATTGCGATATTGGCGCCTATGAACGACCGGCATTGGCCGCGTGCCCTTACCCGAATCTGGTGGCCAGCGATGAAGCGTCGCTCCGCCAAGCCATCGACTGTGTAAATGTGGCCGATCCCGGCGCCTATACCATTACGCTGCTGGCCGATATTGTGTACACCCAACCTATGTTCCGGATCCACAACCCAGCTATCACGAGTTTGTTGATTACAGGTAATGGCCACACCATCGACGCACAGGGGCATGGCCGCGTCCTTGCCCTGTATAAGAGCAAAGTAGACATGCGCGATCTCACCCTGCGTGGCGGGCGCCTGCCCAAAATGGACATTTGGCCGAATCCGAACTACGGTGGCGGCATCTATGCCGACACGGAAAATATCGGCTTTGCCGTTGAGCCTTCTTGCGCCCTCACCTTGACCAACGTCGTCCTGACCGACAATGAAGCATACGCCGGCGGCGGCCTCTATTATAGTTGTGAACTGCCACTGCGGATGAGCCACACAACGATAAGCAACAACCGTGCGGTCTTCGGCGGTGCCTTTAGCACATCGGCCGGTGAGGAGTTTTCCAGAGAGGTGTTCGTCAACAGCAGCACCTTCAGCGGCAACGAAGCAACCAGCAACGGCGGTGCCTTTGATCTTGCGAACGGCGACGGCGGCATCTTCCTGCAACTGGTCAACAGCACGGTCAGCGGCAATCAGGCGGTGAGCGGCAACGGCGGCGGTCTGTTCCTCACCCAAGCTGCGGATGATGGTCGCTCTGAGGTGCAAGTCATCAACAGCACGATTGCCAACAACACGGCGACAGCGGGCAGCGGCGTCTACGACCATTATGGCATCTTGTCGATGAGCAACAGCATTATCGCGCACAACAGCGGCGGGAGCAACTGTGTGCTCGTTATCAGCGAATACAATGACGGTCGGTTCACCTCCAACGGTCACAACCTGGATAATGACGGCAGTTGTTTGCCAGCAGGCGTGCGCCAGCCCAGCGATATCCCCAGCGGCAACGCCAATCTGGGTCCGCTGGCGGACAATGGCGGCCCGACCTTAACCCACGCCCTACTGGCTGGTAGCCAGGCCATCGACGCTGGCGATGATGCCGTCTGCGCAGCGACCCCCGTCAGCGGCGTGGATCAGCGCGGCGTCACACGTCCGCAAGGCGTGCATTGCGACATCGGCGCGTACGAAGCAGTCGCACAGGCGGCCGGTAATGTCATCTTCGTCAGCGCCACGAGCAGCGGAAAAGCGGGCGGTGTCAAATTCCGCGATGAAGATATCCTGGCCTATGATCCTACCACGGATAGTTGGCTGATGATTTTTGACGGCTCAGATGTGGGGGTCACCAAGGATGTCGATGCCTTCAACTTCCGCCCGGATGGTAGCCTGCTCCTCAGCTTTAATGGCGCCACCACCGTACCGGGGCTGGGCCACGTAGACGATTCTGATATTGTGCGCTTTATCCCCACCGCGCTGGGTGACAACACGACAGGTACATTCGACTGGTATTTGCATGGCGCTGATGTTGGCTTGACCACGGATGGTGAAGATATCGACGCCATCGGCTTCACAGCGGACGGTTACCTGGTGGTGAGCACGATTGGCAACTTCGACGCCCCGAATGCTGCCGGCCGCGATGAAGACCTCTTCCAACTTAACAACGCAACGTTTGGCAACCCCAGCAGTGGGACCTGGAGTCCGTTTTTCGATGGTTCCACCGTGGGTTTGGCGAATGAGGATATCAACGGTTTGTGGATCGACCCCGCCCAGCCTGACCTCTATCTCACGGTCAAAGACAGCTTTGCCTTTGCAGGCCAAGACGTTGATGGCAACGACATCTTTGTCTGTACGTTGACCCAGGCGGGCGGCTGCACCTACCGGTTGTTCTGGGACGGCGATCAACATGGCACAAGCGCCAAACATCTCAACGGTGTTGGCCTCGGTGCGCTGCCTGCCACCTTCAACCCCACAGTCCAGGTGAACGCCGCCGAGCAAGCAATCGATGTAGATGCAGCAACAGATGATGACAGCGACGATTTGGATGTGGCTGAGGAGAACATTGGTCAGATTTTCCTCCCGTTGATCAATCGGTAGGCAGAACAAAAAACTGAATACCGAAGCGGATGCGCGGCGAGTTATCAGCCAAATCGCTACGCATCGCGAACTGCCCAACCTCAACGAGTCGACAGTTACCAAATTGCTCCGATTGAGCGGTGGACACCCCGTCCGGCTGGTGGCCTTACGGTCGGCCCACGGCACGGCGGCAAAGCCACCGGCCAAGGTGAAGTATTCGTGTATGTAGCAGGTGTCATACTCACCATCGCGCCCAGTGGGCACCCGACCACAGCGGGGTTGGCGGCCGAGATTCGCCTTTGTCTGGGCCATGAGGGGGGAGAAAGTAGCTCTCGTCGGCGTGGTCGAAGGTTTGGGGCGGGTGCCTTCTGGGCACGGTTTCGTTTACATAGTTTAAATTAAACCTGCTTGTTATACCTTTGGATTGATAGACAGCCGCAAAGTGGCCAGGGTCAGCATGACCCTGGCCACTTTGTTACTGCTCGTACGTTTTTCGGTTTGTCCCTACTGAGCTGTCACCAGCGGTAGGTAGAGTAGCATCATTTGCACGGCCGCATCGGATGTGTCGATGGGGGCAGTGCTAGTGGTCGTCACCGCCACCGTGGGCGTGATGCCGGTAGTCTCCGTTACTGGTGACGTAGACTCGATTGGTGCTACGCTCTCGCTACTGCTGGACGTGCCATCGCTGGTGACCAGCGGCAGGAAGAGTTGCGTGGTCACTTCGACCGGGCTTTGTTCTTCGGGCGTCGCTTCACTGTCATCGCCGACCGGTTCGGTCAGATACTCGGCACCCGTCTCCTCACTGGGGATGTTGGCTTCCGCCTCGGCACTGAGGACGAGACGGCGCTCGAACTTGATGATCGTCGAGGCGGGGTCGATCACACCGGCGAGGGCGAGGCTGTCGTTGGTGCCTTCGAGCGGGCTGGGCGGGTTGTCGCGCTCATCGCCGGTGATGTCGACGAAGAAGCGGGTCAGGTTGAGAATCGCCAGCGCCACGGTGTCGTTGCCGTAGCCACCCGCCACACCGGTGAAGCGGGGCTGACCGTTGGCATCGCGCCAGCCGTTGCGCACGGCGAGGGTGAAGAGATCATTGCCGCCGCCACCCTGTGCGCTCTTGACACCGTCACCGTCGAGCAGCGTGTCGTTGCCATCGCTACCGACCAACTCATCATAATCATCTGTGCCGCCGTTGAGCACGTCGTTGCCGCTGCCGCCGTCCAGATAGTCGTTACCGGCCACACCGAGCAATTGGTCGACGCCAGCGCCGCCGCACAGCACATCGTCGCCGCCCTTGCCGTCGAGCTTGTCATTGCCGCCCAAGCCCAGCATCAGGTCGCGGCCGCTGCCACCGGTGAGGGTGTTATTGCTGTTCGTGCCGACTTTGATCGCACCGCTCCAGCCGGCGGCGCTGTAGGTGTTGCCGTTCTTATAGACCGTGTACACACCGCACGTTCCGATCAGCGTGCCGCTGGGCGTGGGCGTGGGGGTGGCGGTCGGCGGCAGCGGTGTGTTCGTCGGTGTTGCGGTGGGGGCCACCGGTGTATTCGTGGGCGTGTTGGTTGGCGTCTCAGTCGGTGCCACCGGTGTGTTGGTGGGTGTGGGCGTGGGCTCCGCGACTGTTTGCACGGTAATGTTGACCGTGGCCCCATTCGACTCGACCAGCCCATCGCTGGCGGTGAAGGTGAAACTATCCGGGCCGGTGTAACCGGTGTTCGGGCTGTAGGTCAGCGCCGGCGGGATGCCGAGC
>JBBRVA010000069.1:0-16122 GCA_038247295.1 Caldilineales bacterium
ACTACGCTGGTTTCATGTCGTTGCGCCCGCCGATGGCATGTCGGCCCTAACAGAGTTCGACCAGGCACTTACACTGCGCCAGATCTCGTGGCTTTATATGGGGAATGTTACGCGTAGTGTGGAAGATATTCACTTTACGGCAGAGGAATAAATGGTAAGTGGTAAATGGTAAGTAGTAATTGAGGAGTAGTTATCGTCACTTACTATTTACCATTTACCACCTACCATTTACCACTTACCGCCTTTACGCAATCGTCGGCTCTAACAAGCCGTAATTGCCATCCTTGCGCCGGTAGATGATGTTCGCACTTTTATTTTCTGGGTTAAAAAAGACAAAGAAGTCGTGGCCCAGCAACTCCATCTGCTCGACTGCTTCATCTTCGCTCATTGGTTGCAGCACAAATTGCTTGCGCCGGATGATATAGCCCTCGGCTACCGCTTCTTCCCCCTCGACTTCAGTGGGTGTCGTCGCCTCAATTTCCGCTTCAATGCTAGCCGCTGCGGAAGCACGCCGTCTGCTATCGTAGCGGCGGCCCTTGAAGCGTTTCACCTGGCTGGCCAATTTGTCGACTGTGGCATCAATCGAAGCAAAAATATCACTGGTAGACTCTTCGGCACGTAGAATTTGCCCGTTAGCCCAGATCGTAATTTGCGCTGTGTATCGATCAGATGCCGCTCGGGTTGCGCTGTGGGTTAACTCGGCGCGCCCTTCTTGCGCCTGATGTAGGAATCGCTCTAGTTTGCTGACTTTCTTTTCTACGTATTCTTGGATCCAATCCGTGATCTCTACATTGCGGCCGTGAACGATGAGTTGCATATGCTGCCTCCTTACTTCACCTTGAACTATTTATAAGCTATTGATAAAGGTAACTGATCGTCCCCATCTTAGCCTTCTCCATCTGAAGCTGCTTCATCTGAAGAAGAGGGAGCTGATTGAGGGCTGTGCCTTACCACTACTTTTGGTGGGGGTAGATTGGAATCGGCACTGAGTGCTATCTAGCACACTTGGGCGGAAATAACCATACTATTCTCCGGTGAATCAGTAGTGAATCAGTAGTGAATCAGTAGGACAGTAGGACAGTAGGACAGTGAGACAGTACAAACACTGTTCTACTGTCCTACTGATTCACTGTCTTACTTACGCCCAAGTGTACTAGTTACCATCGGATCTCTAGTTTACATGCATTGGGGCTGCTAACGCAAGCGCATAGACGGCCGATGCGCCCGCGATCAACAGCGCGGTCGCACAAGCATCGAGCGTGGCGCCTGTTGTATAAACATCATCGATCAAGAGAATGGTCTTATTGCGCACGATCGAATGGGCTGTGAAGGCGTCTTCGACATTCTGACGGCGCTCTATGCGGTTTAGGGTTACTTGGGCGCGCGTTTCGCGTTGGCGCTGAAGCCAATCTGTGTGTAATGGGAGCCGAAGCTGGCGGCAAAAAGCGGTTGCCAATAGCTCGGATTGATTGTAGCCGCGTTCTGCCAAACGTTGGGCATGTAGCGGCACCGGTGCTACACCGTCCAGGCTAGGGGCAATCGTTGACCAAGGCGGCTGCGCAAAGGTGGCGATCAAGTAGCGCGCCAGGGGTACAGCCATTGCGGGAGAGTTTTCGTACTTAAGGTGATGAATGGCTTGGCGTAACGGTTCACGATGCAGTGTGGCGGCCCGAATCAAGCGGAGAGGTGGATCGAAGGCCGTTTGGCAAACGGCGCATTGGGCAACCCGCTGCGCCTGCGGCTTACCACATTGCAGACAGATGGCCGGCCCAACAGGTTCGACCGCTTGAGCACACGTCGGACAGAACAAGGCGCCCGCGCGGCCACAAGCAATGCAGACAGGCGGAAAAAGTAAGTCTACACAGT
Source organism: Caldilineales bacterium (assembly GCA_038247295.1). Classification (GTDB taxonomy): domain Bacteria; phylum Chloroflexota; class Anaerolineae; order Caldilineales; family Caldilineaceae; genus JAPLGZ01. Next base: position 1,867 of record JBBRVA010000069.1, read on the forward strand.
CGCTGCCAACTTTATGCAGCCAGCCCCATAAGCGTTGTGTAGAAAGCTCTGCCACGGTAAAGAGGTCCGAAATTATTGGGCTGGAAACCAAGCTTGGAGTAAGTCATTAATAAAGGTACGTAAATCATCGCCCAAAATGAGCAAAATTGCGAGTAGGACGATGGCAAATAAAATAATCATCAATGCATATTCAACAAAACTTTGTCCACTGCGATTGGATGGCAAGCGTGACATCGGCGATCCCTTTTTAGGTATAGTGACAATAGACCATAAAGGGTGGACATAGCCTAGTACACTTGGGCGGAAATAACCATACTATTCTCCGGTGAATCAGTAGTGAATCAGTAGGACAGTGAGACAGTACAAACACTGTTCTACTGTCCTACTGATTCACTGTCTTACTTACGCCCAAGTGTACTAGCTATGTTTAGTCCGCAGCTTGGCAGGTCTATTGTCTATTTTGCATTTGTTCCAGCCGCACCCAGCCGCGGCGTAAGGCCAAGACGGCCGCCTGTGTGCGATCTTCGACGCCGATCTTGCGCAGCACACTGCTCATATGATTCTTTACAGTTTGTCGGCTGATGCCGAGCTCGTGCGCAATCTCTTTGTTGCTGGATCCATGGGTGATGAAAACCAGAATTTCCATTTCACGCGGGCTAAGCGGTTGGTACATTTCCTGACCATTGTCGCCCCCATGCGCGCTTTCTTCCAGTTGTTCAATGATCCACCGGAAGGCATCCGGCTTACCCATAAACTTATTATTGATCACATATTTACCATCGGCAACTGCACGGATCGCCGGGATCAACTCGCTAGGGCGTACGTCTTTGGGATAGTAGGCCGACGCACCGGAGCGCAATGCGTGCAAAAATTGTTCATCGTCATTGTAGGCAGTCAGGATAATGATATTAATTTCATCGTACGTTTGATGGTTTTTAATCTCACGTGTCACCTGCAAGCCATTTTTGCCGGGCAAATTAATATCCATCAAAATTACATCTGGCTCGAACTGAAGGGCGCGCTTGACTGCTTCTTCGCCATCGGTAACTTCGGCAACGATTTCAATGTCGGGTTCTTCTTCGACCACACGGCGCAATCCTTGAATGAGCAAAGGGTGATCTTCAACGATCATTAACTTAATGGGAGGACGTACCTGTGAGTCATTCGGTTTGTTATAGTTTATCATTATAGATTACGCCAGTTTCATGTTATGCTAGTTAAAATAGGTTCCGCAGCCGACAAATTTATAATACACCGTTTTATAAATTACTATATTTACGGTATCAATTAGGTTAGGGTAAGGATTTTGTAAAATAAGAACTTAAATCTGTTTAAGAGTATAGCATGATAATTTGCAACATTCAATTCAGCCATTTCAGTGATCTTTTTATCTGTTGCAGCTTCACTTCCTATATTCGCTTGGAAATAGACGAAGAGTGATGCTATACTAGTTTGTGAATAGTAATTATAGCCGGCTAGAATCTTTTGTTTCGTAACTGTATTTACAAATAACTTACATTTTGTCGCTGGGTAGAATGACCCATATCGGACAATTTGATCAATGTTTGCCCACAATCTTTGTGTGCATAAGTGAGGGCAAAAGGGGGACTTGTGGCCGACATCGCTAAAATGTACGAATTGCAAAAGATTGATGGTACTTGGGAAAGAGTGCGGCGGCGCCTGGGCCAGATCAAAACCGCCATGGTGGAAAGCGAAGAGCTACAAGCTGCACGCCAACAAGTGGCAGCCACCGAAGCTGATCTGCAAAGCTGGCACGCGCAACAAAAGAACGCCGAGTTGGAATCTCAATCCTTGACCGAACGAATTGCCACCACGGAGCAACGCTTAATGGGTGGCCAGGTGCGCAACCCCAAAGAGTTGGAAGCTCTACAGGCCAGTTTGGATGGGCTACAAAGGCTGCGCGCGACGGTAGAAAGCCAAGGCGTAGAAGCGTTGTTGAAGGTGGAAGAGTTGACCGCCCAGCTAAGCCAAGAACAGGCTGCCTTAAAAACGCTAGAAGGCAAGTGGACGAGTGGCCAGTCTACGTTGATCGAAGAAGAGACTAAATTAAAACGCGCGTATATGCAGCTTAAAAAACAGCGCGAAAGTACGGCTGCCACCCTCGGTGAAACATTGATGAAGCGTTACGAAACGCTGCGCCAGCGCAAAGGCGGCGTCGCTATTGCCCCGCTTCAAAACACCACTTGCGGCGCCTGTCATGTGCAAGTGCCCACCGGCGTCGCAAGTGCTGCTCGCAGCCAAGAAAATGACAACATTGTCTGCCCCAGTTGTGGCCGCATCTTATATGTAGGGTAGATAGACGAGCGATGACTGACGCTCGTCTATTGTTTACTGATCCCCATCCATAATCAGGGGCGCGTAAACCGCATGCGGCCACTGATAAAGCAGCGGTACAACTTGATCGCGCAGCGACGATCGGTTGTGGTGATGCAGCAGTAAAATGCCTTGTGCATCGGAAAGTGCATATGCTGCTAAATCAAACGTAACTGAAACTGCAGTGTTGGCGCTTACTTGGATTTGTGCAGACCCCAGTTTGCCTCCGCTCAGATCTAGCCCCGCAGTGGTAAGGTTAAAATGTAGGCGTGGGCTGCGGTCTACATACAGATCAATTCCCTCCTCTGTAGGTAGTCGGTCATTGCTATAGCTTTCTATGGCATAGTCGAAGCTCGGGTTGGTAGCCGTCAACCCGAGTGCTGCCGCGCTAACGGGCAGCAACATAACATTGCTATTATAGAGTGCTGTATCAAAATCGGTAGCCCAGCGGTTATTTAAAGGCAATTGTGCGCTCACGCTCCCCGTATCCAGATTCTTAAGCGCAGTAATAAATGTATCACTGGCGGCATTATCCAAATTGTACCCTACTTGGTCGGCGTTGAAGAGCATAAAATCGTCGCTGCCATCCCCATCTGGATCAATATAAATCTGAAACTTGACTTCATTCGGCGTTGACCAGTTGCTATGCGTGGCAACGCCAAAAAAGATCGTGCTAGCACTCACGCTGCCGCTCGGATTGGTAACCGTCTGGGTAGTGGCAAAATCGCTGGTGACGCCACCGTACTTGAGGTCGGCATGATCATATAGTTCGGCCTGACTTTCGCCTGGCTGGGTTTCGCCCTGCGCCGGTGCGAGATTAGGGCTGCTAAAGTGCAACTCCACTGCGCTTACAATTGGCACAATATCGGTTGGGAACTGGCTGCCTTGGAGCCCAATCCCTGTGAAAGTTAACGCCTGTGTGGCCTGCAACTGGGTGCCAAAATCCAATGCTGCCGGTATAGCCTGTAACGTTGCTGCCGGCCGCGGTGCTGCATAGATGGGCACCCGCAGCGTGCTTGTCACGGTGCTGGAGATCGGTTGCAGCAGAAGATAGCCAGTCTCTTCGCTGAGCCACTGGCGTGGCTGGCCACCTTGTGTGACGCTAACCGTTGCATCACGGGCGCGCTGCATTTGTGTCGGGTCGGCGGTTAAGAAAACAGGAAAGTTGGTGAGGCTGTCGGCTGCCACACTGATCGGCTGCGTGGGCCATTGAAAGGCGACACCAGCCATGTCGGTAATGCTTTGATAGGCCACGGTATAGGTGACCATTGCTGCACTTTTGTTGGCAATTTGCACCTCTTTCAGCGCGAGCGATTGGGTTACGACTTCAGGTGCTCCGAAGGAGAGGCTGACCAATTCCGGCTTTTCTGCATTGTAGGCCAGCTCATTTACCTGGCGGGCGCGCGCCAGATCGATTAGCCCAGCGCCCACGCGTGCGGGGCTATACATCTGCGCTGTAGCCGCCGCGGTGCGCAGCGAAGGCTCTGCGGTATTGATTACCAATGCCTTCAATTCTGCCACTGTCCATGTGGGCCGCTGTTGGCGCAAAAGGGCCATAATACCAGCCACGTGTGGCGCGGCCATCGATGTGCCCGAGAGGGTCGATCCATTGCTGCCGGTGCCATAACCAGCAGAGACGATCTTAAAGCCGGGCGCAGTTAGATCCGGCTTCAGTGCGCTGTCTAATCGGCGCGGACCGCGGGCCGAAAAGAGCGCAATCGTCTCGAAGCTATCGGTTGGGCCTGTACCTGCCGGCACGACTACCGTTTGGCCCGCTGCGACACTGATCACCCCATCGGCTACGGCGGGGCTACCGGTAATATAATAGACATCCGACGAATTGCCCGCCGAGGCCACAACGATAACGCCGACAGCCACTGCGTTTTGGCTGGCAACCGCCGTTGGATCCTCCACCAAACCATAGGGAGAACCAAGCGATAGATTAATCACGTCGACATGATCGGCAAAGTCGCCATCGCCATTGGGGTCGACAGCCCATTCAATCGCACGATCAACAATTTCACTGCCTCCCGAACAGCCAAAGACCTTCAGTGCATAAAGGCTGGCGGCTGGCGCTACTCCAGGCGGAACTTTGAAATCAGTGGACTCGAGCACCGTCGGGTAAGGTCCCGGATAGGTGCTGCCATCCAGTTGGACACCATAGCCAGCGGCAATGCCCGCGACATGGGTGCCGTGGCCATAACAATCCATCGGGTCGGCGTCGGGCGTCGGGATAGGTTGAAAATCTAGATCGTTCGGATCGGCATTGTAGGTGTTACCGGCAAAGTCATAGCCGCCCACCACCTTGGCACTCGGGAAGCCGGTCACATCGCCGATCACGGTTAGATCGTTGGCCGCATAGCCGACGCCTGGACCACCAAAATCGGTGTGGAGATAATCAATGCCGGTGTCGATCACTGCAATTTTGATGCCTTCGCCCAATTCACCAGCGCCTAGCACACTTGTGGGCAATGCATTTGCAACTTTACTCAACTGCCACAAGCTGGCGATGTTACGCAGCGACATTGGATCAGCGTCTAGATATTTTGGGGTGAGCGCATGAACGGCCTTGACACCCGGCAATTGTTGGAGCGTTGCTACTTGATCGGCCGCAATGCGCAGCGCAATGCCATTGTAAACGCGCTGATTGCGATAAAGGATCTGCGCATCAAGCGTTTGCAACGTGGTCAACAAGCGCTGTTGAGCTGCTTCTACGGTGGCCAGGTGGGCCTGGGTTGTGGCGGCCATTTGGGCGCTTTGAACGGCTGCACTTGCGGCCGTGGCTGCATACACTTGGGCCACGGCGGGCGCCCACAACTCGATCAGTACGCTGACCTGCCCGGTGGCTGCGCCCTTGGTGTTGAACGTCAACGCGTTAACAAGTGTGGCATTGCCCGTTGTAACCCTGGTTGCCTGTGCTGATTGACTGCGCGCTGCAATCAAGAAGAGGACTAACAGCGCCATAAGGATGAGCGATCTTCTAAAGCTAGTTTTCATAGGTACCTGATTTCTAAACGATCACACTGCACGACTGACCGTGATAATTGTATACGCATCGATTACACGTAGCACACGTGCAATCGAAAGTTGGGGAGAGTGTACCATGCCACACTTGCTAAGGCGAACGTAAGCGGCGACGGATGCTTTTCCGTTTCACGGAAGATTTTTCTGGGGCAGAAAGTTTAAACCTCCCATGCGCCCTTTTGTTTGACCGATGGGCAGTGGAATAGTACAATTGCTCAATTGCTGTTTTTGCCTTTCAGGAAAATACAATTGCTTCGTATCCACTTTTTACGCCAGCTGGTGCTCTTATCGACCCTTATCGTCGTGCTGGGAAGCTTAGCTTCTCCACCATCGGCGCGTCTACTGGCGCAAGCGACCGAGTTGACGCCGATCTATGTGATCCAGGGTAATGGATTGGTGTCACCGAAGGCAAAAATGTGGGTTGATAGTCAGGGCATTGTAACCGGTGTAACAGAGACGGGTTTCTATTTGCAAGATCCGATTGGGGATGGTGATCCGGCCACCAGCGACGGTATTTTTGTCTATACGCGCACCCGTCCCGCGTTGCAGCCTGGTCAGTGTCTGCGCGTGGAAAACGGTTATGTCGATGAATTTTATGAAAAGACAGAACTGTCGCGTGCCAAGGCGCTAATCCCGGTGAACGATTGTGCAACGATACAAATTGAGCCGGTTGTGATTCCATCCGCACGCTTGGGGTCTATACCTGCCGAACTTTTTGAACGGTATGAAGGCATGCTGGTGCAAGTCGAGAATCTGGTTGGCAGTGTGCAGGGGCCAACCAAACGTTTTGACGGTGGCGATATGGAAATTGTCATCGTTGCGCCTGAGGTTTTGCCCTATCTCGCCGGGGGACGTGTCTTTCAAACATCTGCGGATAACATGGCGGCACTCACTTATCTGAGCGGCGCGCTAGGCGCACTTCTGCCCGATGTCGCGTGGGGGGATCGGGTGCTGGTCGGCGTTCAAAGTGGCGAGGTGCGTCAAGCCGTTGCGATTTTAGACTACAACTTTGGCAAATATCAACTGATCTTGCGGCCCGATCAAGCTGTCACGGTTGAGCCCCAGGGTATTGCGGCCGAACGCGCATTAACCAGTACAGCTAACGATTTTACCATTTGCACCTTCAACCTGTTGGGCTTAGGGCGCGGAAGCGCACAATTCCCTGAACAGCATGATTACCAAGCACAGGTGCGCAAGCGGGCGTTGGCGATTAGCGAAAGTTTGCAAGGCTGCACAATTATTGCTTTGCAAGAGACGGGTCAGCCGGAGGATGCGCAGAATCTCGCCCTTGAACTGCGCGACGTTTTTGGCTTGGACTATACGGCGACATCGTTGGTGGGGCCACAAAGTAGTAATCTTGAATTCCCGTTGACCAACAGTTTGCTAACGCGCAACGATCGCGTCCAAGTCGTGGCAAGCAAGGTGAGCCAGAGCTGTTCTCCACAAGACTATACGGTAGAAGATCCTGAAAATGCCTGTCCAGTGGGCGAATTTGCTCTCTTTGACCGCTTGCCCCTAGTCGTAGACCTGATGGTGCGCGGTGATTGGGGTGAGCCGTACAAGCTGCGGATCGTCAATAATCATTTGAAGAGCAAAGGCGGCGATGAGCTTGTAAATGTGGTGCGGCGCGAGCAACAGACGCGCTTTGTTGCAACCTTGGTCCAAGAGCAACTAACCACCGACCCGGCAGCCCATGTTGTCGTGTTGGGTGATCTGAACGACTATTACGTGAGCGGACCAATTGATGCCCTGCGCACTAGCACCCAGCCGGCACTGCTCCACGCCTATGACCTTTTGCCGCCCTTAGAACGCTTTACCTATATTTTTAATGGCGCCAGCCAGGTGTTGGATCATATCTTGGTAACGCCAGCGATGGCGCCAACCTTGGCGGAAGTGGACATTGTGCATATCGATGCGCATTTCCCCGCCCTGGCGACGGTGAATACAACCAACGTAAACCATGCCAGCGATCACGATCCGGTGCAGATTCGGATCCGCCCAGCTGGGGCTGGCACGGTGGGGGGTAATCTGCGTTTTGCTGGTTTTCAGGTGCAAATTTTGGATGCGCAACAGCAACCGGTAGCTGTTGCACAGACCGATGACCTCGGTGATTTTCGCATCTGGAATTTGCCTCCCGGTGAGTACTTGTTGCGCATCAAGGGACCGGTCTATTTGCTGGCCGAAACAACCGCATCGCCAGAATTAGAATTGCCGATCACAGTGGCAGCTGGCTACAATCCATTGCACGATCTGCTAGCCTATCATCGAACGGTTGATATTGCCGCTGCTGCCGCACTGCTTAGTGTAGATTTAATTAGTGCAGATTTAACAGCAACGCAAGCTCGCTAGATCACCATTGTCGATCGTTGCCTTACTATCGTTCTAACTCACAAAGGGTGGACTATGGAACACGTTTATTTAAGTTGGCATGAGACTGAAGAGTTAGTCACCAAACTGGTCTTTAATCTGAACACTCCCTATGATGCAATTTTGGCCATCACCCGGGGCGGGATTATCCCCGGCGGGATGATTGCCGAGGCGCTTAAAATGAAGGATGTATTGACCGCCTCGCTGATCTTCACGGAAAACCCGGCTCAAATTACGCTCAATTGGCCGCGCTTTCTCCAATTCCCCATCGACTCCTTGTTGCAGGGGCGTAAGATTCTCGTGATTGACAATCTTTGGAACCGAGGGCGCACGATCCTGGCCGCCAAAGGCCGGATCGAAGCGGCGGGTGGCTATCCTGAATTAGCTGTATTGCATTGGAAACAGCAGAGCAGCCACTATCCCGATCAAGCCCCGGATTACTATGGCGAGATCACCGATAGCTTTATTCACTATCCCTGGCAACGCATTGACGATTCCGATTATCGCGTGCTTGCCCATCCCGTTATTCCATTGTCATAAAGTATGTCAAACGGCCTATAGCCCAAAGGTTTTTTATGAGCGAAACTCTGTTCCCACCTGCGTCTGCGCCGGCCACAGAACGGACCGATGAGATCATTCGCCGCCTGCATCGCGCCTATCCGGATGCCATCTGTGCACTGGACCATAACAATGCATTCGAGTTGCTGGTTGCCACGATTCTCTCTGCCCAGTGTACGGATGAAAGAGTGAATAAAGTAACACCAGCACTTTTTGCGCGCTACCCAACCCCGCTTGCATTTGCTGAAGCAGATATCACCGAACTGGAACAGGCCGTCCATTCCACTGGTTTCTATCGCAATAAGGCCAAAAATATCAAGACGGCAGCGCAACGGCTCGTACAAGTGTATGGCGGTGAAGTGCCAACCAGCATGGATGAATTGTTAACCCTGGCTGGCGTTGCGCGCAAAACGGCCAATGTTGTGTTAGGCACAGCCTTTGGTATTGCCGATGGCGTGGTAGTCGACACCCATGTGCGGCGACTCTCCAATCGGCTTGGCCTGACCACGCATGATGACCCCGAAAAGATCGAGCGTGACCTGATGGCGTTGTTGCCGCGCACCGAGTGGGTGGGCTTTGCCCATCGTCTCATTCTGCATGGTCGCCAGATTTGTGACGCCCGCAAGCCTAATTGCGCGCTGTGTACGCTTAATGAACTGTGTCCATCGGCTCTTTTGCCGCCAGCCGTGGTTGGTACATAATCATATGCTCCGCTCACCTTTACTGATTGCGCTCTTGCTGGTATTCGCTGCATTCGGCGCGCTTGGCATCCTGTGGATTGTGCGTCCGCTGCCAACGGACTTGGCGCCTGTTGCCACGCTTGCCCCGACTGTGGTGGCAACCAGCACCGCTGCGCCGATCACGACTGCGGAACCAGATGCCTATACGTTATCGGTAAAGCTAGCTGCTCACGTGGCGATTACCCTGGTCTTGCCGGCGCCCTGGCAGCAGTTGGATTTGACGAAAGGCGCCTGGCGTGACACGCTCAGTCGGCTGCCGCTGGAAGACCAAGCCCTAGACCGGCGGCTGGCGGTCGAGAATATGCTGGCCGCGCTTGATCCAGATTCATCCGCCTTGGTGGCTGTGCTGAACGATAATTTGACGGCAGATGCTGCCGCCTTGCCCAGACTCACGGTTATGATGTTGCCCCGTAATGGTCTGGTTTTAGAGCGCTACCTAGAAGAAGTGAGCACGATGTTGAGTCGAGGTGGCGTCGTTGTCTATGAAAGCACGATAGACCACACGGTACGGATGGATGGATTGCCCGTAGCCGCCTTACACTACAAGCTGGAAAGCGTTGGCGCGCTCGCTGTGGATGGTCAACAAATGGCGACGTTTAGCCGCGACGGCACCCAGCTTATTCTGTTTACCTTTACGACGCCGCAGGCGCGTTATGCGGAACTCCTACCTGCTTTCAAGCAGATTGTAGGCGCTGCCCACTATCAATAGGACTTCCGCCGGCTTCGACAAGCTCAGCCGGCGGAAGAATTGTCATTTTGCGTACGTCCAAATCAATAATCGTTCATCAGCTGAAAGTGTGCAAACACAATATTTTGCCAACGGGCAACACGGCGGTTTGCACACTTTTTACAGATGAACCTCAATAATTACCAAGGAGAACTCGCCCGTGCCTTCACTGGTCCCACCAGGATTTACGCGCGGACCGATCCTTTTTATCGGTCCTGCCCAAAGCGAATCAAGCGACACCAGTCAATTGCAAAGGTTTTGGACGGAAGGCGGCAGCTATGGTGCGCGCATTCTGATCCTGATGGCAGGAGCCCATCAGGCGGTGACCGAACCTTATCAGCATTTGTTTGCTGCCTGGGAGACAGAATGGGTGCAGGTGATCAATATTCAGAGCCGCAGTGATGCACAGCAAACGCAACACCAGGCAACGATTGATGCCGCCACGGCTATTTTACTGCTGGAAGAAAACCCACTGCGTTTTGCTGCCCTGCTGGGCGGAACACCTGTGGCAACCGCCGTGCGGCGTGCCAATGCCCGGGGTAAAGTTGTCGGCGGTGTAGGTCGTGGCGGCTCTGTTCTCTGCCAACACATGCTGATCCTCGAAGACCACCTGCCGGAACCACTTCCCTTGATCAACCGTCGGCTTGCTCAGTTTGCGCCAGGGCTTGGGATTATCAACCGTGTGCTGTTGGAAGCAGATGCGCGCACAAATTGGCAGACCGACCTGAGTCGCCTGCTTTCGGCTGTTGCCCAAAATCCCTTTTTAATCGGTATCAGTCTGGAGCCTGGCGCCGGTGCCGTCATCTATCCAGACAGCACGCTAGAAGTTTTTGGCGAGCAGCGGGTGTTGATCGTAGATGGTGGCCAGATTAGCTATACCAATGCCTATGCCGATGATCGTGAACAACCGATTAGCTTGTTAGGTGTACAATTGCATGTATTGGCAGCTGGCTATACTTTTAACTTAGATTATCGCAACGCATTGCCACCTGCCAGCACCGATCTGCCCACCACCGCCGTACCTGCGCAAAGCAAGAGCCCGTTCTAAAGTAAGGAAACAGGAAACGGGATACGGAAAACAGTTGTCTGCTGTTTTCCGTATCCCGTTTCCTGTTTACCTGCTCTACCATTCCTCAATCCACTCGTCCTTCTCACCCACCACCCGATATTTGCGCGCTTCGACTTGTTCGCGTGGCGCGGGGAGAGCATGACGCGGCGCAGTTTCGTAGCCAGGATAACCCTGTTGCATGGCAGGGTGGCCAGGCTGCGGATTCGCAGTTAAGATAATGACGGGTGGCTGGTTTGGCACACCATAGCCGTAATTTTGCTGGGCCAGACGTGCATGGGGTGTAGGACGCCCACTATCTTCGTATTCATTGCGGCGTCGACTGTTGGCCAACATCATCAAGGCAGTTGGAATGCCAGCCAGCACCCCGAACATGACGCCTACTGCCATCCCTAACGCATCCGCACTGAGCCGGTCGGCAATGCGCCAGCCAACTACCGCCACAAAAACCAAACCTAAAATAAGGACCAGCCGTTTCATCCGCTTCTCTCCTCTTACGTTACTGACCGTTGCCAAAAATCCGCTCCAACAGCCCGCGCCGCGGTTGTGGTGCACTCATATCTGTGTTGGGTGCAACCTTTGCCGCTCGCTTAGTTGATGGCTCCGGTGTCCAGCGTCGCGCACCTGGTCCACCAGCGGATAATTTGGTCGCAATGCTCGTTAAATCTGCGGCGCTCAGCCAAGCGGCTTGAAAGCGCACGACCTCCCCTTTGGTGACTAAGAGGAAGTCACCTTTTCCCTCCAGCTTCTCTGCGCCACTCTCTGTCACCCCGGCGGCCATACGCGCCTCGTCCCGGCTGGCTACCGCGCCGACCAGGCGGACTGGGAAATTAGCCTTCATGGCGCCGCCAATCAGCGCTGCGCTTGGTTTTTGCGTACAGGCAACCAGGTGAATGCCGGCTTCACGCCCGCGTTGGCTCAAGCGCGTCAACATTGCTTCGACTGCGCTGCCACCTGTCTGGAGCAAGTCGGCCAACTCGTCCACTGCGACAACCAAGACTGGCTTGCTAGCGTGGGCACGATCGCGGCGTTCCATCTCTTGCACCAACCAGCGCAAGCGCTCCACGGCAGCTTCGGGCGTGGCAACGATTTCACCCAAAACATGGGGCAGGCGCGCCAATGGACCAAAGCCTCGGCCTTTAGGGTCAATCAAGACAAGTTGGACTTCCATCTGGCGGTTATGCATGGCAAGCGACGTCAAGAAGGTGCGGGCCAACGCCGTCTTGCCGGACCCGGTCGTGCCAGCAATCAACACGTGAGCCACATCTGGCGCTGAAAGCCGTAGCAAGAGCGGCGCTCCATTTTGATCCACACCCAATACGGCGGTGATTGAGGGCACCGCGGGCAAATCGTTGCACAGTGGCAACAGGCGGATCGGCTCGGATTTTGCGCGCGGCACCTCGACGTTGATGGCTTCGCCCTGGCGGTAGATACGCGCCTCGCGCTTGCCCAATGCTAGTGCAATTTCTTCGGCGAGCGAGGCCACTTTATTCACTTTGGTTCCCAACTGGGTTGCCAGTTGAAAGCGAATAAACCGTGGCGTTACAACACCGCCTTGGACACGACCTTGGACTTTGTGCTGAGCCAGGACAGCTTCGATGCGGTCGGCTTGTAGATCCAGAATGCGTTTTCGATTGGTCATAAAGTTGCTCTCCAATCGTAGATGAGATCGGCGACCGCGCGCCGCCATGAGTCCGGATAAACTTATTTTTTGGTTAGAAATGCAAAAAGCCTGGTCCACGTCACCCAACGCCAAGCCCCTCACCAGCGTGGTTAGGTTTAACCACACTCGGTAATAGCTTTAGAGTTGATGCGCTCAGACCAGGCTAATGAAGGCTCGCGACTGTCCAGAAGGTAAGTGTACGAGCCCAGTGCTGTGCGGATTTAGAGGCAAAACGGTGTTAAAGGCGCTGATTTAGAACAATTGTTCTTAGTTGTCTATTGTATCAGAACATTTGTTCTTTTGTCAAGAGGGAATTTCAGAAATACGAAGATTCATTTTGAGGGGAATGCGAACATTTGTAACCATTGATTTGATGGGTCTGCCTGCAAAAGGGTCTCCAGATTGATGTTTGGAGACCCTTTGCTGTAACAGGATGAACTTACTTGGCTGACAACATTATAGCCGCTAACGTACGATGGCCTTTATGCTGCTTGTTGGTTAATACCACTTACGGCCAGCGTTGTGAGCTTCTCGTCAGCCGCCGACTCTTCATCTAGCGTCTGTTGTAACAAATTTACGGCCTTTGTATAGCCAAGTTGTTGGGCAAAGGTTCGAACTGTGCCATAGGCAGCGATTTCATAATGCTCAATGCGCTGCGCTGCACCAATCAAAGCCGCATCGAGCACCGCTGGCTCAAAATCTGCCTTTTCTTTGATGAGCTCAGCGCCTTCTTCGACCAACCCTTCCATAGCTTTGCACTTCTTACCGCGTGGACTACCCTCAATCTCCTCAAAAACCTGTTCCAGACGCTGAATTTGAACTTTTGTCTCCTCAAGATGGGATTCAAAAGCTTTCTTTAGATCTGGTGACGATGCTGCCTTGGCCATCTTAGGCAAAGCGGCCACCAATTGCGATTCGGCGCTATAGAGATCTTTTAATTCTTCTTTGTATAGGTCACTCAATTCTTTTGCCACGTCTTACTCCTTGTAATTGATAAGCGGTCATTCAAAAACAAAACTGCTTATCTAGCTTAACAAAACTAGGAGCCAGGTGAAATAGATCGGGATATAAGCCAGAGAACCATAAGCGGGTATATTCTTTGCCCAGGATTTCTGATCGTTTGGGGTGATTTGCGCACTGCGCGAAGGATTTGTGAAGAAATAGCGATTAATACTATATCCTCACTTTACAGTAACAGTACTTTATAATAGTGATAGTGAAGGATATAGTAGACCAGTATGTTATTTTTGAAGTAATATATAAGTCACTTGTATTGCCTAAGTACGCCCGAAGGGATTCGAACCCCTGACACTTGGTTCCGAAGACCAATGCTCTATCCACTGAGCTACGGGCGCGAAGCATAAATCTGTTCTTATTTAGAATAACATAGGATTCGACTTTCGTCCAACAGCCCTGTTCGCAAATGGTGCATCGCAATCTACCTGAATTGTGTAGATACGTTTTTTGCCCCATTTCCTTACAGAAAATTCAGCATATAGGCTAATATTAATCAGATGCAATATGATATAATATTAGCCTATATCTGATTAACTGTTGATTTAAGGGAAATGAAAGCAAAGTGTAAGTTTGTGTGGGTATAACCTGTGAGAGAATGGTGGAACACACGAGATTTATGTAAATATGCCTGGACATGCTAAAACAGCTGCATCATTGGCTCATACCACGCATAAGTGGAGCGCTGGGTTTATTGGGGATTGTTTTTTTATTGTGCTCGCTAATTCGGTTTATTTCTATGGTGCATTCTTCATTTATTGTG
>JBBRVA010000070.1:0-16034 GCA_038247295.1 Caldilineales bacterium
CGGAACCGCTTGATTTGGTGTGGCCAACCATAACGAAGCTAGGATGGTTGCCGTGTATAATAAACAGTGGACCGCAATCGCACCATTGAATAGCTTCTTCTGTTTATGGCGGGCCATCCAGTCATTTTGTAACACCCAGTCACCCACCAGATGGGCAACCAGAAGCCAGGTGAAAGTTGTCATAGCTGTAAATTGTCTCACTGTTGTTTGTTGAAGATGGTTAGTAGATAAATTTCTTACCTGAATTTTTTACATTGGCCGGTGTATCGCAGATAATTTATCTTACCCGATCAAGTTTTTCATTGCCATGTTCCGCTATCCCGACCCTGTGTGATCTTGCGCACACCAAAGCGGTGAACTTGCACACAGACGCCAGGCGCCAATCCAGATAGGCTTAAGGAGATGTTTGATGCAAGATAAAAACCTGGCTCGCCGGCTGGCCACGGTCAAAGAGATTGCGCTCTTTGCCGGGCTGCCGGAAAAAGAGCTAGTAACCATTGTCGAAGATTTACGTCCTAAAGAATATAAGAAAAGCGAGTTGATCTTTCGCCAGGGCGATGAGAGCCACGAAATCTATATTTTACTCAAGGGCAAAGTGCGCATCTACAAGATCAGCCCGGCTGGTGACGAAACGACGGTGGCCATCTACTCGACGCACGATGTGCTCGGTGAATTGGCGGCCTTAGATAATGAGCCGCGCAGCGCCACCGGTCAGGCGATTGGGCCTGTTACTTTGCTGGCGATGTCACAAGAACGTTTTCTCTACCATTTGCGTTCAACCACGACGCTGGCAATCAACCTGGCCCAAGTCATTGCGCAGAAGTTACGTTGGCGCTCGGCGTATGCCGAGTCGATTGCCCAGTTCGATGCGGCGGGCCGTCTGCTGCACATCTTGTTGGAAAATACCGCCCGCTTCGGCGAAGTGGTCGAACCAGGCAAGCGCTATATACTCGATCTGGCGCTCAACCAGAGCGATTTGGCCTCGATGGTTGGGGCGCGGCGCGAATGGGTCAACCGTATTTTAAGTGATTGGCGCAAGCGTGGTCTGCTCGAATATGACAACGGCTTGATCACGATTCTGGATCTACCGCGCGTGCAGGCCGAGCGCGATAGCCGGATCGAAGCGAATCGCACCGGGGGTGATTGGTAAACTCTCCTCACATCGACACCGCGCGCGCTTTGGGTGGGAGGTGCGTTGTCCAGTCGCTCTGCGTTGGCCCGGTCCGGCTTGAATCATTGTACCCGTGGACGTAGAGCGTCCTAGCGTGGGCTCAGGCGCAAGCGTGAGTCCACATAAAAGAGGAGAAAGGAAACCATGAACCGCATCCGTGTTCTAGTTGCGCTACTTGTCATCACGCTAGTGTCGAGCGCGTTGGACGCAGGCAAAACTGTACGCGCGCAAGCCCCAACCGAAGTTGCCCCTGCGACTGTACAAGCGACGGCTACAACGCTCACCCTAACCCCGCTTGGCGATACGCTGATTAACTCAACCGCCCCGGCGCTTAACTTTGGCAGCCAAGTAGAACTAGTGGTTTCCAAAACGGGTAACACTTTACTCCCCGAAGCTCGCTCTCTGCTCCGTTTTGATCTAACTGCCATCCCCGCCGGCGCCACGATCCAACGGGCGACATTACGTTTGCATCAGATTCGTGCGACCAGTGGCAATTGGACGCTGAACCTGGCACGCATCACCACGGATTGGAATGCGAATACCGTTACCTGGAACGCGCGCCCAACTGTTGTGGCTTTTCCTGATTACACCTTCGATGCCCCGGCTGGCGTCGATATTATGTTGACAGTCGATGTGACCAGCCTGGTCGAAGGCTGGGTTTATACGCCTGGCAGTCTGCCAAATTATGGCTTTGAACTGAGCGGCGTCACCGTGCTCGGCGCGTCGATTACGCGCACCTTCGACAGCATGGAAGCCACAGTCAAGCCGGAATTGATCATCGACTACACCGCTGCGCCCACCGCCGTCACCATTTTGGAAGATACGACGCCAGTCAAAATTGACGCCAATTGCCCGCGTGAAGAGTATGCCAATGCCGCCACGCTCAACTATGTCGATGCCTTTGCGCAAGTGAGTACGATTTTCCTCAAGCATGACGCAGACAATATCTACGTCTGCGTGCAAGGTGTGGTGGGTCGCTTTGGTCAGCGCTTCTTTGGCGTCTATTTGGATACCGATTTCGGCCGCGAAAAGTTTGCCGAGCCGGAAGATTTATCCCTGCAAGTGAGTATAACTACGAATACTGGCGCTAGTTATCAAGGCACTGGCAACCCAGACGTTGTCTACACCCCGCTTGATCTGCCACTCGGCACGTGGGAAGCGACGGCTACGAGCGCCAATGCCGACGTGGCTGAGTATCGCATTGCGCGCAGCCTAATTGCTCCCGGTTGCAGCAATCCGTTTGGGCTGGCCGTCTATCATCAGTGGGTGAACGATAACAACGATGATTATGGTTTGCCGCCGGGGCAAACGGCATTTAATACGCCAGTGGCCTGGTTGCAGGCCACGTTGCAAAACCCCCGTTGTGTGCGCGTCTGTTCAGAAACGTCGGTGCCGTGTACGCCGGTGCCAGGCGCCACCGTCTTCAAGACAGCGAGCGGTGCTGCTTTTAGCCTGGACACCAACGGCTATGTGATCGGTAGCCAGCAATTGGCGAATGGCGATACTCTGTGGGCTACGTTGCCGATCACGGCGGATGCAAGCTCAACCCTTTACTACACAAGTGGTGAACCAGCCCTGGTCAGCGATGAAGCCTTCAACGGCTCGACCGGCGGCACGATGACCCTGGTCGTCACGCAGAAAAAGCCGCTGCTGGTGCATAATCTAGATGTCTCCGCCGAATGGTATGTCCAGGGCGATCCGCAGTCGGAAGCCTGGCTGCGCGAAAATATTATAAAGGCCGCCAACTATTTCTATGCCTTTACCGACGGCCAATTCGCCTTGGGCCAGATCACGGTGCATCAAAGCCTGGACGCCTGGCAAGACGCCGATCTGCGGCTTCACATTAACAACATCCTGCAACCGAAGGCGATTATTGGCGGCATTGTTCCCACCGATACGCTTGATCCGTCACCGGTGGTCAGCTACACCTATAGTGCCGGTCACTTTTTTATGGGCTCGCATTGGAACCGCTACGGTGTACCGCCCAATCAACCAGTCACCGATAATGGCGTAGTCGTGCCGCCGGCGATCATGGCCGATGATTGGGCGCTGGCGATGGCGCACGAATTGGGGCACTATCTGCTCTTTCTTTTTGATACCTACACCGATGTCGACGGCAACGCCAGCCAAGAACTAGCCGAGCTTTGCACTGGCAGCGCGATGGGTGATGTCTACAAACCGGGCAATCAGAATTATATCTATGATCTAAGCCACTGGAACACGGCGTGTAGCGGTACGGAAGCCTACCAAAAGCTCAACGGCCGCAGCGAGTGGCAGACGATCAAAACCTGGTATCCGTGGGCCATCCAGCCGACCGGTTTTGTCACCGGGCCGGTCGCGCCGCCGATCAATCTGACCACAGTCAACTTCGTGATACCTAGCACGCCGCCGGGCGAACCAGCCACGAGCCAGGTTTTTGATATGTTGTACCAAGATGGTGAGCTGACTTCTGGTGAAGCACGTGTCTTTACCTTGCGCGGTGACCAGGTCTACGAACAGGGCAAACCGCCCAAGAATGCGACCCAGGTCACGTTGATTGATGCACAAGTGGCAGACAGGCTCTGTGTCTACGATGTCAATGACCATGCTGAAGGCAGCGAAACACCCCGCCACCAATTCGGTTGTGAGCTGATCCAGCCGGGTGACGCCGAGCTAATGATGACCAAAAATGTGGTGTGGGGACCATTGGTCAAACTGACGCAGACGGGGCCGAACCAGGTTAGTTTGGTCGTAACCAATCCGCTGACCACGCCGCTGACGGCGCAGGTGATGGCGCGCCTCTATCCAGAACACGGTTTGGGCTATCCGCCCTTAGCGTTGACCGGCAGCGATGGTGTTTACAGCGGCGTCTTTGATCTGCCCGAACCGGTGTCGCCCCTCTATGCCCAGCTTTGGGTCGAAGAGACGCCGGCAGGCCTGGCGACCCGCCGCGAGGTGATGGTTGATCGGGGAACGGGAGGGAGCGGGGCATTTGGGCCGGCAAAACAGTTTGGGGGGGTATTAATCGTTTCTTCGGATGGCAAAGCAAGCTTTGAAACAGACCAACCATTTGAACTTCTGCCGGGTCAATCGATTAGCTGGGGAAGCATGCCGGGAACACCTGATCTACCTGCCGATAAAAATATCATCGGTCAATCATACCGGCTTGATGCGTATCCTGTGGCATTGGTTGAATCCGGCATCGTCCATATCCAGTATGAGGGCGCAGATAGCCTATTACAGGCCGCGAGCGCAGGTGAAGCCACGGCCGGCAATGTGAGTATCTACTTCTGGGATGGTAACAGTTGGCAAGCTGTGAACACTACGATTAGTACACCCAATAACTCTCCCGATGGTGTTAAATTGGCTTCTGCGCCAAGCCAGGGTGTGGGCGTCTATGCTGTACTAGAGGATGCCAGTACAGGAATCGTTTATTTACCACTCATTCAACGCTAGGGCAGTGCCTGTTGAATGGCTGAAAAATCGGAGCATAATTGAGGCCGCTAATTAGTGGCCTCAATTATGCTCCGATTGAAAGACACATTTTCAAGATATGAAGCTCGCATATTGAGATCACTGATGCGCTCGGCTTGCTGCATAAGCAAGCGATAGGCAGATGTTAAAGCATCTTGGGCACGCATCGTTTCACCCATATATTGTAAGATTTGATAACATATCCAGTAGTCACGTTGTGGGAAATCGGGTCCATCACCCTCACAAGCGTTTAATATACCCAACGTTTCGTCTACATAGTTACGTGCTGAGGTTGTGTCCCCTACCTCTAAAGAAGCGCTGGCCATTGTGGTTAAATTCGATGTGATCGAAAGTTTTAGTCCAAGGGAAAGAAATTTTTCTACTGAGCGCTGGGCATATTGAATCGCCATCTCAAATTTATGGGAATATAAGCAGATGATCGCTAGATCATTGTAATAAATAGCCTCAAGGTTCACATCTCCCTGTTTTTGTGCCATAAGCAATCCCGTGTGCAAAACTTGCTCTGCCTCATTCAGGTTACCCTGATCGCGCAGTACTTGGCCCAGATTACACAGAATATAAGATTGGCTAGATTCATTGCCCGTTTCATTGCAAATTTCTAAGCCTTTTTGTAAACAGCCAGCTGCTTTTGCATATCTGCCAACCATAAAGTTTAGTATGCCCAATTCATTCCAAACTAGGGTTTCCCACCAGCGATTGTTAATGGCTTGTTGAATTTTGAGCGCTTCATTGAGTAAAGGCTCTGCCTGACTGTGATCGCCTTTATTACCTAAGCCCTGGGCGAGACTAAACAGGCTTGCGCCAATCCCAACCCGATCACCGATAGATTGTCTTATTTCTAATGCTTCTCGGTAGAATGTAATGGCTTGCGTAAAATTGCGCTGCAAATGGGCGAGATTCCCAAAGGCGTTGAGGACTCTGGCTTCTTTTTGCCGGTTGGCCTGTTGCCGATTCAACATCAGATCGCGCTCCAGTTGTGTGCGTGCCTCGTCATACTTCCCCTGTTGCCGATAAACTAAGCCTAAGCCATAATGCGCCTCGGATCTTTCTGCCAGTAAGGTAGCTACATCCTGGGTGATACCTAATGATCTGCTATAGGCCTGTTCCGCGGCTTCGTAATCCCCCTGTCGCCAGGCGATCATGCCCAAACGCGCGTAACAGCGCGCCTCGCCTTCCACATCTTGGGTAGACTGGGCTAATCCGAGCGCCCACTCGATCATCTGGCGTGCCTGAGGGTACTCACTGATCGACTCATAATACTCACCCCACAAGAGCGCCGCCTCAAACTCGTTGGCATCTGCTGCGTCGGCCAGTTGCTCCAGGGTCGCGCGTTCCTCGCTGCGCCGGCCAAGGATATGTAAAATTTCGATCTTGGCTTTGAGCCAGGCCCAGCGTTCTTCCAGCAACAACGCCCGATTGAAGTAATTGAGCGCCGTCTCGTTGGTATACTCGTGCTGGGCGCGACTGCCGGCCGCCGCCAGATATTGGAGCGCTTTGCCACGTACATTTGTCTGACGTAAATCGGCGTTGTAAAAATGAAAGGCCAAATCTTCGATCTGCTCCGGCCGTACGTGTTCCATCACCTCGGCCACGGCTTGGTGCAGTTCGTGCAATTGATCTTCCAACAACGTCTGGTAGACAACCTCCTGGGTGATGTTGTGCTTGAAAATGTAGCACAGGCGTGGTTCGGGCGCCTCCAAGCGGGCAAAGTCGCGCCGGAGCAGCGTCTCCATATATTGCGACAGCATCGGCACATCGCGTTGCACCGGGTGGGCCTGTGCCAGCAGATCATAGGCAAAGATGCGCCCGATCACGCTGGCGACCTTCAATGTCAGCTTTACCGGCTCGGGCAGGCGATCGAGGCGAGCTAAGACAATGCCGTGGATTGTGTTCGGAATACCCAATGCCAGGGTGGCGAGTGGCGCATCTGGCTTGACTACCCATTCATTATTCATTGGTTGTAGGCAATCCCCGTCGCGTAGGGTGCGCACCAATGCCTGAGATAATGTCCAGACGCCATCAATCGGCAATAGATGGTTGGCATCGATCAGGGCGTCACTCAGTTCTTCCGTAAAGAAGGGGTTGCCCTGGGCCTGGGCGCTGATCAGCGAGAGCGCCAGCGGCGCAATCGGCGCCCCCAAGCGATTGCGCACCAGCGCGGCTACACCTTCCGCCGACAATTCATCTAGCGGCAGATAGGTTTGGTTCGGTAAGGCGGCAACTTCGGTCAAAAAGGGTTCGTTTTCACGCGTGGGGGGCCGTTGCACCAGGACGAGCAGCATGGGTGCGCTGGCCACTACCCGCGCTAAAGCCAGCAATATCCCTTGCGAAGCCTCATCGATCCAGTGGACATCTTCAAAAAGCAGCAATAGCGGTTGAGCTTGGGCGCGTGTCTGCGCAATTTCTACAGCCAGGCTGATCAGCGCTTCTTGACGCAACTTGGGATCAAAGGCCGCTGTGGTTGGGTTGTCGGGCATCGGCAGCCCTAACAGTTCGCCCAGCAAAGGCATACGTAACAGCCAAGTGGGGTTCAAGCTGTCGATGGCCGCTTCTACGGCGCGAATTTGGGCTGCTTCGTCTGGCAGATCAAGCTGATCCAAGCCAAAGAGCGCGCGGGCAATTTGGCGTCCGGCATAATAGGTGATCGCTTGACTGGTGCTCTGACAAGCCGCCACGGCTACTTCCATGGCGCGTGCCTTGGCCTGCTCGACAAAATGGGCGACCAGGTGGCTCTTGCCCACGCCGGCACTGCCTTCGATGCGCAAGAGATGACCTTGACCTGCCACGACTGTTTCCATCGTCTGCATCATGGTGGCCAATTCGGTGCTTCGGCCTACTAGCGGTGTGGCGTAAAGGCGAGTTCGGCGTTCATCGGCATGAGGGCGGGGACCGCTGACGGCAAAGATGGGTTGGGGCTCGGTTTTGCCCTTTAGCTTGACCAGCCCCAGATCGAGCAGCTGATAATGGTCGGCGATGGCATCCGCCACAACTTGGCTGATGACGACCTGACCCGGCGCTGCCAAGCTCATTAGGCGCGCTGCCGTAATCGTTTCCTCGCCCAATACGCCATACGTGCGGCGCGTGGTGCTGCCATACGCACCCACGCGCATCAAGCCCTGGCTGATGCCAATCTGCACGGTTGTAATAAATGGAAAAGCGGCGGACGAGATGCGCAACGTTTGGGCCACGGCTACAGCACGCAAGGCATCGTCGTCGTGGGCAATCGGCGCGCCAAAGGCGGCGTAGAGATAGCTGCCCTTGTCACCGGTGGTCAACTGGATGAGCGCGCCATTGTAGCGATCGACCTGCGCCTGCACCCAGCCAATGTAGCGCTGGAGCTTGTCCCCCGCGCTATCATCCTGATCATATTGCAGTCCCTCAAAGCGCAAAAAGAGGGCGGTAGCCGGCCGCAGTTCGGCAAGAAAGCGACCCTGTTCACTTTGTAAACGGTTGTAAATGGTTGGTAACACCCAGGGTCGGATCGCAGTTTCCGCGAGAACCAAGCTGTTGTGATCTATGGCACACGTATCGACCGCTTGCTGCAAGGCCGCCACAACCGCGTAACGCTCGCCGGTGTTGGGCTGGGTGCGCCATGTTTGAATGGTCACACATCCTTCGACGAGGGCCAGGGTGGGGGCGTCTAAAATTAATTCATTCTTTTGCGCCATCTGCTCGGTGGCCGCCATGCGATCCAGGGTCGAACCAGCTAGGACATCGATCAATTGAATTTGGTCGTTGCCCACTAGGATGCGGCGAACGGGACCGGCCGCAATTGCCGTCTTGATCGCCATGTTGATTGCGACCCCATAATCCAACTCTAACGCATGGAAGCCCGCCATAACGACCTGCATTGCTAACGCGCCGGCAACTGCGCGCAAGGTTGCGCTCTTTAAATCACTTGCTTCAGTGGTAGGTGATTGCGTAGCCGTTTCAGCATCAAACCAGCAGGTGATCGCATCACCACTAAAGCCGATCACGCTGCCGCCAAAGCGTTCCACTTCGGTGATCAAGGCTGTATAGATGACGTTCAACTGGCGCGTCAGTTCGTCTGCTCCACGCCGTGCGCCAAATTCCGCAACCAAAGCATTCGTCAGCGGTGTAAAGCCAGAAATATCGGCAAAGAGAACTGCGCCAGTTGCCTGTGGTGCCAGAGCATGGCCGCCCGCTAGCGCCCGACGCCGATCCGGTGGTATATAAACGCTTGCACCTTCCATAGGCTTATTATACGTCTCTACGCTTCATCTCCCAAAGGCCCCACCTAAAGTAGATGCTCATAAGGTGGATGAGGAATTATTATTATGTTTTAATTCGTTATTTGTAAATTATATTTGACATATTTTATTTCCTTGATGTAGGTTAATTTTATAATAATATAATGATGTTTTGTTTATGCCAAATTAGGCCATTGGTACTATTGCGTCTGCGCACAAGATCGTAGATATTAGTAATTAAATATAATATTGTTTTTTCGAGAAGTTATCACTGCCAAGGATTTAAAAACAGGTTTTGTTATGATTTATCTATGTAGATGGATGCAATGTAAGATAAAAATATAGAATTTTTCTTGAATAAAACAGTAATTTTTTGTAAATCAAGCCGGATAGTGACGGCGCCATAGAAAGCAGAGAACTTGCTGATGATCCGTGTAATGTTGGCCGATGACCATGAGATGATGCGTCAGGGATTACGGGCCGTTTTACAACAAGAAGAGACAATTGCCATTATTGGTGATGCCAATAGCGGTGAGGCTCTACTTCACCAAATTGTAAAAGGCGCTCAGCCCGACGTAGTTCTAATGGATGTACAAATGGGGGGAATGTCGGGGATTGAAACAACCAAAAAGCTGAAAGAAATTCTTCCCGATGTTCACGTGATCGGGTTGACGGCGATCGAAGAAGATCTAACGATTGCCGAAATGTTACGGGCTGGTGCATGCAGCTATGTGATCAAAGCGGCGGCAGCTAGCGAATTAGTGTTAGCCATCCAATCTGCCTATGCGCAAAACCCGATTCTTTCACCAGAAGTGCAAAAGCGGTTGAAGCATTTCATTGCCCAAAAACGCACCGCTCAACACGCATCCAATCTCGATGATGAAGTGGAAGGCCTGACAAAGCGCGAATTGGATGTGATGAAGTTGCTGATGAAAGGCAACAGTAACAAGGAAATTGCCCGCCGCTTGGTGATTTCCGAGCGTACCGTGCAAACTCACTTGAGCAATATTTTTGCCAAGATGGAGGTGGCCAGCCGCACCGAGGCCGTCTTAGTCGCCCTACGCGACGGCTGGATGCCGAAAAATCAGATGTGAGGGAGTTGCAGGTGGCCAGCCCCACTTTTTTAGCTTACCACCTGCAACTCACAACTTGCGCACCAGCGTCTTTACTAGCTAATATTCTCCGCCACAATATCGGCAATTTCATCGGGGTGGCGAGCTACGCGCGCCCCTGCCTTTGCCAACACGGCCATTTTCTCGGCCGCCGTGCCTTCGCCACCGGAGATGATCGCACCGGCGTGGCCCATCCGCCGGCCAGGGGGGGCCGTCTGACCGGCGATAAAGGCCGTTACCGGTTTAGACATGTGCTTGGCAATAAATTCGGCAGCCGCCTGCTCATCCGTGCCACCAATTTCGCCGATTAAGACCACCTGCTCCGTAGCGGGATCATCCTCGAACATCTGTAATACATCCAAGAATTTTGTGCCAATAATCGGGTCACCACCAATGCCAATCGCCGTGCTTTGGCCGATGCCACGCGCTGTCAATGCATAGACGACTTCGTACGTGAGCGTGCCCGAACGACTGACCAGGCCTACATTGCCCGGCGTGTGGATGTGGCCAGGCATAATGCCAACCTTCGCCTCGCCGGGCGTGATCAAGCCGGGGCAATTGGGGCCGATCAAACGAGTATCCAGCGTATCCAGATAGGCGCGCACTTGCACCATATCCAGCGCCGGGATGCCTTCGGTGATGCAGATAATCAATTCGACCCCGGCATCGGCGGCTTCGATGATGGCTTCGGGTGCAAAGCGGGCCGGCACATAGATAATGCTCGTATTGGCGCCGGTGGCGTTGACTGCATCATGGACGGTGTCAAACACGGGTACATTACCAATCGCCCATTCGCCACCTTTGCCAGGGGTAACGCCAGCAACTACTTTGGTACCGTACTCGATCATTTGTTGCGTGTGGAATGCCCCTTCGCGACCGGTAATACCCTGCACAATCAAGCGGGTCTCTTTGTTCACTAAAATGCTCATACGCCCGCTCCTTTTTCTTGCTGCGAGGCCGCACCAGTCGCAGCCGTATCTTGCTGCGAGGCCGCACCAGTCGCAGTTATATCTTCCGTACTACCACCGATGCCGCGCGCCGCTGCAACCGCTTTCTGCGCGGCATCGGCCAGGCTCGTGGCTGTGATCAAGTTTGCTTCGGCCAGAATGCGTCGCCCTTCCTCTTCGTTGGTGCCGACCAGGCGCACCACGAATGGCACTTGGACGGTGAGCGTGGCAATCGCCTCGAGCACACCGCGCGCCACTTCGTCGCAGCGGGTGATGCCGCCAAAGATATTGATTAGCACGGCCTTCACCCGATCATCCGACAGGATAATGCGTAGCGCCGCCGCAACTTTATCCGATTGGGCGCCGCCGCCAACATCAAGAAAGTTGGCCGGGTTACCGCCGTAAAAGTTGACGATGTCCATTGTCGCCATCGCCAGACCGGCGCCATTGACCATGCAGCCAATTTCACCATCCAGGTGAATATAGCTTAACCCATAGCGCCGCGCTTCGCGCTCGGCGGCATCTTCTTCATCTGGATCGCGCATTTCGGCCAGTTCTGGGTGGCGGAAGAGCGCGCTATCGTCCAACGAGATTTTGCCATCCAACGCAATTAACTTGTTGGCGCCCGTAATTACCAGGGGATTGATTTCGGCCAGCGTGGCATCACTTTCAACATATGTCTTGTAGAGGCTGCGGGCAATTTTGATGAATTCGGCTACATGTTCGCGTGGCAGGCCAATGCCATCGGCCAAATGGCGCGCCTGGTGATCGCGTAGCCCAAGGAAGGGATGCACCGCCACCGTAATGATCTTTTCTGGTGTTTCAGCAGCGACCTGTTCAATCTCAACGCCACCTTCGCTGCTCGCCATTAACACGACGCGCCGGCGTGCCCGATCTAACACTGCGCCCAGATAAATTTCGGTGCGAATATCGGCGGCTTCATCGACAAGCACTTTCTTGACCGTCAAACCTTTGATATTCATGCCCAAAATTTTGTCGGCCAGTGCCTCGGCCTGATCGGCATTTTCGGCCACTTTGATGCCGCCAGCCTTGCCGCGTCCTCCCACCAACACTTGACTTTTGACGACCACTTTGCCGCCCAAGCGTACCGCCACATCGCGCGCCTCGGTGGGGGTAGTCGCTACTTCGCCGTGCGGGATTGGAATTCCATATTTGGCGAAAATGCGTTTGGATTGATATTCATGCAGATTCAATCGAGAGCCTCCTTATTATTCCTGTACCTGTATTTGTAATTATACGCGCATTTAAATGGCTAAATTATATAATTATCAAATGTTCGTGATTGATTGGCTAATCATGTTGAAACTATGCAACAGATTCAATCATGTTGGCAGTAGTAGGGAACCAGCCCCTTTGTTTGACGCGTGAACGCTGCATTATGCTTTGGGGTGCAGCCATCATTCTAACAACTAGATGAGATGATTGAGTATAAAATGGTCCTGGCCGCCAATCGTATACATGCTTTGTGGTAAGTTGCATCCTTCGCTGTCATTATAGGTTTTTCCGGGTGTAAATGACAAATCCTGCTTTCATCCTACAACTTTACAAAGAACTTTCTCGCTTTGCATGGCTCGCCATTTCAGCCGTCCGGCGGAGCAATGTATAATAGTCGCTTGTGAACTTGATCTGTACAGGAGGAAGCCAAGGATCATGAGCCGAGCCGAGTACAAATATTGTCCATTTTGCGCTACGCCGTTAGAAGCGCGCCATCTCTACCATCATCTGCGCCCGGCTTGTCCGGCCTGTGGTTTTGTTCATTTTTTAGACCCCAAGGTGGCGGTGATCGCATTGGTAACGCATGGTGATCAGGCATTGGTTGTGCGGCGGGCCATGGATCCGGCCAAAGGTAAATGGGCTTTGCCGGGCGGTTTTATGGATGCCGGTGAAATGCCAGAGGCCGCGCTACAGCGCGAACTGCGCGAAGAAATCAATCTGGAAGTTTGTGTCGTGCGGCTCTTGGATATCTTTCCGATGGTCAGCTCAAACCCGCGCAGCCAGGGCATTGTATTGGCCTACCACGCCGTCCCGGCCGATGATCAACAAACGACTTTGCTCTGCGCAGATGATGTTTGTGAAGCCGGCTGGTTTCGAGCCGACGCGATACCCGTCGACCTGGCATTCGACTCAACCCAAACCTTATTAGACCGTTGGCGCAGGGCTGCGCTTGTTTGATCAACATTAATCATAGATAGATACGCATCTTGAATTATCAGCGGGAGAGATTACGATGACCGACAGGACGATAACCGCTCAGCCAGTGGCGCAACAGCAGACGACAACCGCAACTAAGTGCTACTTGGTGACTGGTGGCGCGGGTTTTCTTGGTATTAATTTGGTGCGCTATCTGCTGGCGCAGGGGCATGTGGTTGTGTCACTCGACATTGCCGATTTCACCTATCCGGAGCATGATCAGGTGACGGTGTTACAGGGCGATATTCGTAATCCCGCCGATCTGACACGTGCGCTGCAAGGCGTCGATGTTGTCATTCATACCGCGGCTGCGCTCCCACTCTATAGCGCGGCCGATATCTACTCGACGGACATCGACGGCATTCGTAATGTGTTACAGGCTGCTTATGAGCAAAAAGTGGAACGCGTTGTCCATATCTCTTCGACGGCCGTGTATGGCATTCCTGATCATCATCCGCTCGTAGAGACCGATAAGTTAGATGGCGTCGGTCCCTATGGTGAGGCCAAGGTGCAAGCCGAGCAGATTTGTCAGGAATACCGTGACAAAGGCATGTGTATTCCCATTATCCGCCCCAAATCTTTTGTTGGGCCAGAGCGACTGGGTATTTTTGCCTTGCTCTACGACTGGGCCAAGGATGGGAAAAATTTTCCGGTGCCAGGCCGGGGCAACAATCGCTATCAATTGTTGGATGTGGAGGATCTGTGCGCGGCCATTTATCGCGTGGCGACGGGTGACTGCGCGGTGGTGAATGATGTCTTTAACATTGGGGCCAAAGAATTCACCACCTTGCGCCAAGATTTTCAGGCCGTGCTCGACTATGCCGGCTTTGGCAAACATATCGTTACCTTGCCGGTTGCGCCGATGATTTGGGCATTGGAAATTTTAGAAAAGCTAAAGCTTTCGCCGGTCTACAAATGGGCCTATGGTACGATCACCGAAGATTCATTTGTGTCGATCGAAAAAGCGGAGCGCGTACTGGGTTTCCGCCCCAAGTATTCCAACCAAGCCGCGTTGATTCGCAACTACCAGTGGTACCTGGATCACCTGCACGAATTTGCCGGCCAGACCGGCGTATCGCATCGTGTACCCTGGAAGCAGGGCGCGCTCTCGTTGGCGAAGTTGTTTTTCTAAAAGTAGCAGGATAGGCTGATAAAATGGCAGGATGACAAGATGATGGACGATTGGTCCATCATCTTGTCATCCTGTCAGCTTTAAACCTTGTTGATCGGAATATCCTGAGCCTGATCAGCCGCGGGTGGGGTTCCGCTGCTGGATGTGGGTGGTGTCTGCTGCTTTTGGCTTTGTAGTTCAGATGCCAACTTATCGACCTGCTCGGTGAGGGTGCGTAACCCTTTGACGAGGCCATCGGCCACATCTTGCGCAAATTGGCTTTTCTGCACTCGATCTGCCACCGTTTCCGCCACATCCTCGGCTTTGCCGAAAAACTCTTTGGTCTGCGGGCTCTCGCTTACTTTCTTTAAACCTTCTTCGAGCGTGGTTGCCAGCGAAGAGATACCGGTTTTCAAATCATGCTCGATCTTCTTGCGCTGATCGCTCTCCCACGCCACTTGTACAACTTCGGCAAACTTACTGCCCAGGCGGTTTAATTCTTTGACCAAATTTTGGGTAGTCTGCTCGCTGCTTGTGGAACCCGCTGTGCTCGGTTCGCTGTTGGGGGTTTGATTTTCAGACTTCATATTCTCGTCCATTGCCATCTTCCTTTCTCAGTCACAAATAAACACTTGCGCTCGTATATTGCCTTAATAAACGTAGAGCAAAAAAGCCCACATAAAATAACGCCACTTTACTATACGTTGCTCCTTACGAAAAGTTGCAATGTTTTATTTTATTTTATCTAACTGGATCTCGACAAAATCACCGGCCGTAACGCCAGCAATGCTCACGGGCAGTCGTTCCCCCGTATCTGGTAGGTATAAACCTGTGCGCAAGACAGCATCTGGTGGTCTAGCGGCCGGCAAAGGCACTGTATGATAGGTGGTAATATATTCGCCTGGCAACCAGCTACTGGTCGACGCCCGTCCCGCTGCCGTGTTGGGCGGACGGTCATCCTGCGCCAGCGTTTTGCCATCGGGTGCATCGAGATGAACAAAGATATGGTGCGCTGGGAAAAGGGTCTGTAGAACTTGCCAGTGCAACTGCAACACAAGGCTCGTATCATTTTGCGTATAGTCATATCCAAGAAGCAAGACATGCGTGCCGAATTGGGCTGGCGTTGGCAGGGGCTGGGCGATTACTGGTTCGACAAAATCCGCCACGCGTTGGCGCACCCGCACGCCAGCCAGCATCGCCGGTGCGCTCTTTTCAGCATTGTCTGGATTCATAAGACCGGCGATTAGGCGATATTCACCAGTCGGTAATGTGGCTGGTAGATTCACTGTCACAGGTGCTTGCAAGAGGGCGCCAGCCGGTGCGATGGCAAGCGGATAATTGTCTAGCGGCCAGCCTTCCCAGCCAGCCACGCCAGTGCTATTTTTATCCAGCAGGCTCACATAGAGTTGGCTAGGGGACAGAGGTGGCTGCTCGATCTGCAAAAAAAGCGTTAGCGCCACGGCATCCCCAGCCAATAATTCATCACCTGGATGGTAGCCCGCCGACCCTAACAACGTTACGCCGTCGGTTGTCACCGGCGGCGTCGCCGCGGTCTCAACTGGCAGCCGGAATGCGGGTAGCGGTGCTGGTGGCTGCATAACGGTAATGGCTGCCAGCTTGATCAACCCGCTTTTCAGTGTGGCCGCAGATGGGGTTGGTTGCAGCAGCGTATCGACGCCATTGGTAAGGCCAACCGCCAATTCATACGTCCCAGGCGGCAACCCAACGGGCACGATCAAGCCTACCTGATCGACGACAGCGGTGCTGGCTGCTGCAACCGAGTCTGTTGATCCACCC
>JBBRVA010000071.1:0-16010 GCA_038247295.1 Caldilineales bacterium
GATCTGGTTCGAGATGAACTTGGCGCGAGTCAGGTTACCCGCATCTGTACGGACAAGATCGACACGTAACATACCTGGACGATCGACTGGCCACGCACCGTTGCCACTATTAACAGGAAATTCAACGGGTGTCGCGGGGCAGTTATACACAGGTGTATCGGTACCACCAGACACTGTACCAGGGAGTAACGGGTCATCCCAAAATAATTCGACATGAGCGATTTTGGCGCCAGTTGGAGATTTAACAGCTACAACGGTGGAAGCTTCTGTGGATATAGCTCCTTGTGTATATTCAAGGCTTGGTGGTTCGGGGTTGATGAGTAAACAAGTATACGTACTACCTATAGCGGAGTTCACTGCCCCATTTTTGAATGGGCTCGTATTACTTGGATTCGATGATACATCACAAGTAGTTTTTTTAGCCAAAGCAGGCTTGGTTTTATCTTTCAAGTAATTTACGACGTCATTTACCCCTGACTCGGCCGAATAAAATGCTTGCGTACTGAGACTACGATCGTTGGCTTGTCGTTGTTCACGCTGCATGAGTTTCGCAAACCCAATCGTCACCAGCGATAAAATAATCATAATAATAGTTGCGACGATAATCGCGACAAGTCCGTCTTGGTTGGGTAGCGCAGCGTTTACTGCCCGACCACAACCTGGCCCTCTTCGAGCCCCTCTTTGATTTCGACCCGCTCCTGGGTTTGAATGCCCACCGTCACATCGACACGGCGTTGGGCTTCGCCATCTTGCACTACGGCAAAACGCCGGCCATCGAAGACACGCAGCGCTTGCGGCGGTAGCCAGAGCACATCGGCTTTGCGTTCCAACTCTACCGTAATGCGCACCAAGTCACCCAGGTTAAAGCCAGCTTCAAGCGCCGAAGTTTCTAGGGTAAAGCGGGTGGATTTGTCCATGTCTTCCACCTCTTGCCCACGACCGCCACTGCCATAGGGATAAGGCAATTGACGCACCGTACCCGGCAAAATTTCACCAGGCCGGCTGACAAGCACCACTTGCGCTGGCATGCCTTCAACCAACTTGGTCATTTGGTCGCTGAGCAGATCGGCGCTCACTTCCAGGTTGTCTACATCGGCCAGCACAACGACAGGTTGGAAACCATCAATCGCTTGGCCGGGTGTGAGCGAAACGGAAAGCAACTGCCCATCAAACGGCGCGACGATCTGCGCTTCGGCGATCTCGGTCTTTAGTTTGGTAACATCCAGTTGTGCGCGTTCAACATCGTTAACCAACAGTGAATCGACGCCGCTGGCCAAACGTTCGATGCCGATTTGTGACATCTCGATCTGTTTTTGTTGAATGGCGATCGCATTGGGGTCGGGCACTTGCTCGGCTTGCATCGAGGCAAGTTTGATCTGCTCAATTTCCAAGTTGGCCTGCGCAATACGCCGGCTATACTCAAGTTCCTGTTCCGCGGCGTCTAAAATAGTCTGCGCGCGAGCCATGGTTAATTCTGCTGACAATAATTCACGTTCCAGCGCATCGTTTTCTAATTCCGCAATCACGGTGCCTTTGGTGATCATGTCGTTGCGTTTGGCAAAGACCGCGCGTACGCGACCCGCGGCCCGGAAGAAGAGTTCTTCTTCTAAGATCGGTGAAATGCGCCCACTAAAGGTCAACTCATCCACGACTTCACCTACTTGCACGGTGTAGGTAGGCTTGGTTGGGACAATGGCCGTGGGGATCGGGGTGGGGGTTGGCGCTTCTGAAGCGGCAGTGTCCGAGCGACCGGCCGGCAATAATGAACAACCGCTGGCCAAGATCGCAACGAACAGTAGGGTTACATAGGTGGTAAATTGTGGTCTATTCAACTCTCAAACTCCTCAGAACGTGGGAATGTTGACGCATGCGGGGGCGCTCAAAGTTTGATGGAGAACAAGCGAAAACTCGCTCCATGCTAAATTATGTTAACCGAATTTACTGCAACAGACAAAGGTGAAACAATTGGGTGAAGCAGCGGCTCGTCGTGAAACGACTGAAACAATACTGAAATTATATTGTATACCAGCTTAATCATATAATTGTAAATGGACAATGTCAAACAGCAATTAAGTGGAAATTCTTCCATTTGTGTAAACAAAAAAGTCTGGTTACTCGTGAAGCCAGACCTTTTTGCTGCAAATAGGCTTTGTCATACCCTTTTTTTATTTCTTAAGAACTCTTTTTTTCTCACGAATATGACGTTCGAAGCGGAAGGCATTCTCAGGCAATTTAAGATCCATGCCAAAGTGATCCGGGCCAGTCGCCTCTACTTTGGCCACAATTACACTCAAATCTTGCCGTTCAAAGGCTTCTGCGGCAGCCTCCATAAAATCGTATAAACTGCTCGCCAAGGCGACATGGGGAATCCCGGCGCCGCGCGCAATGGCGGCTAGATCGGTGATGCCTGAGGCCGTATGCGAGACAAAACCACCAGTGGAAAGTAAACTGCCATTGTCGAAGATAATGTGGATCAGGTTGGCCGGGCGATAGCGGGCGATGGTGGTTAGGGTGCCCAAATTCATCAACACGGAGCCATCGCCATCCAACACGACGACGCGTTCATGAGGACGGTTGAGGGCTAGCCCCAATCCAATCGATGATGCCAGGCCCATGGCATGTTGTAAGTAGAAGAAATTTTCGCAATGGCCCAAGTCGTACAATTCCTGCGCACAGGCGCCCATAATTGTGACAACCAGGCAATCTTCAAATTCGGGATAGAGTGCTTTGATGCATTCAGCGCGTTTCATTTTGTGTCTCCCTTTTTGTGCTTGTTCGCATGCGGTAGATAGGGAAACCAGGAAACAGGTAGACACGTGACGCTACTACCTGCCTACCTATCTACCTGTTTCCTTGCTGCACCCTATGCATCCCCTTCCATCAAGTCTCGCGTTAGCAATAGGGCTACCGGTGATAACGAACTGTGGGCAAAGGTGTAGGCTTCGCGAATCTGCTTGCCAATTTTGGCCGGATCGCGCGCATAGTCAAAGGGGATGCCCAACCCGCGTAGCACAGGCTCGGTAACGATGCCACCTTGGGTATGCCACGGATAGGGCTCGCCCATGTGGCCGCGGTGGGCAATTAACATGCAAAGCGGCACACGATAGAGCATCGCCAGCGAAACAATGCCGTTGATCGAGCCAAGAAAGCCATGATTTTGCAACAGCATCAAATTGGGCGCGCCGGCAAAATAGGCGCCCGCCGCAATGCCCACGGCCTCTTCTTCTTTGGCCACTTCCACCAAACACATCTCCGGGTCGCTCTCGGCCATCTGCAACAGATAGACCAGCCATGTCTCCGGCAGCGCGGTAATAAAGCGGACACCGGCATCCTTGATCCCCTGATAAAGGGCTTTTGAATTCTCGCGCGAAACGGTCATGGACCAATCCTCTCCCTTTACTCCACCACATGCAACGTTTTAAACCCACTCGTCAATGCTTCCCCACCATCCGCCCGCACGACGACAACATCTTCCACCCGCATCCCCATCTGATGGGGGATAAAGATGCTTGGCTCTGCTGTAAAACACATGCCAGTGCGCAGCACGGTTTTGTCACCGCTCGTCAAAAAGGGTGTTTCGTGGACGTCCATCCCAATCGCGTGGCCCAGACGGTGGCGAAAGGCAAATCCATAACCGCCATCCGCAATCACTGCACGCGCGGCGGCATCGGCCTGTTCACAACTATTGCCAGTGCGCAACGCGGTAATGCCAGCCGCCTGGGCTTGAAGCACTAATTCGTACGCCTTGCGGTACTCGGCATCTGGCGCCCCGAAAAAGACCGAGCGGCCATAATCGTAACAGTAGCCCGCAAACACTGCGCCAAAGTCATACGAAATCGAGACTGGCGGCTCTAGGGGCACCAACAACATTTCGTCGCGATTGTGAAAGGCGAACCCATAGTGACGGCCCATGTTGTAAAAACTGGTGACAAATGAATGCGTGGTCGCGCCATGCTTTTGCAGTTGATAGTTAACCTCGGTGATCAGATCCAGTGTGTTCATGCCATGCCGTAATTGTGGCAGCGTGGCCTGATAAGCCGCTTCGGTAATCGCACCCGCCTGGCGCATGATGGCAATCTCATCCTCAGCCTTGATCAGGCGCAACGGCATCAAGAGCGCAGATGCCTGGCTGAGAATGACGCCCGGTTGTAGACGTTGAATATTAAGGACTAATTCTGCCCAGGATCGATCTTCTACCGCGATGTGCGCGGTGGAGGGTAGCTTGTTATGCGCCAATACCTCGCGCACCAGATTGGCCGGATCGCCAGCATCGGGCAAGATACGCACGTCATAGCCATCGACGTTGCCCATGTGAAAATCGGCCAACATACGCGGCAAGGTTAGGATCGGCGCGCCAGACTGCGGAATCCATGCCCCAGTCAGCCATTCGCCAGGATAAATGGTGTTGCCAAAATTCGGCTCTTCACGCGGAATGCCGGTCACATAATGTAGGTTGGCCGAGCGGCTCAGGAAGAGCAGATCAACACCCTGTGCCGCCATTTGTGTCTGAACAGCCTGGAGCCGAGCGGAATAATTGCGCATAAAGTCCTCGGTATTGATGGGATGATTCTGCGCTGTAAACACTGTCTTACTGCCTCACGGTCCTATACTTCGGAAAGCAAGGCTATGCGCATCCTAATTCCTTGTCTAGCAGGCAATAGACAACCGGCGATAAATCGTAGGGGTTGAGTGATTGTCGTTCATCGTTGATTGTAGCATGTTGTCATAGCTGAGGCAAAGGGAAAGTGAATGGCGATTACTGGGCCGTGTCCAATGCCAGCGTCGCCGCAAAATCTTGCATGGCCTGTTGCTCTTCCGGCGTAGCGACTCGTTCGCCGGCACCGCTAAAGGTTAGTTGAACCTGCATCGCATCAGCCACCGCCGCATCTTTCTGGTCGAACTCGAAGCTTTGCAATTCATCCACCCAAGTGTAAATCTGTGCCAGTTCATCGGCTGTTAACCGGCGCTTACCTATCGCCTCCGTCTGATTGCCCTTGCAAGAGGTAACATAAACTTGCCCTGTCACATAGACGGTTACATCGTCGCAGAAGCCGGCAATGCCACCCTCGCGATGCCAGGCAAAGACGAGCCCCCAAACTGCACCGCTGCGCCCGCCTTGGGCTTCTAAAAAGACAAGACGCGCCCATTCGGCAAGCATGCGTTGCTCGGCAGGTGTGGCCACCGTTGTGCCTGTACCGGTAAAGGTGATCGCGCCCGCCGCAGTTTCGGCCTCAAATGGGGCATAAGCCTGCACGAACTCGGCCAACTCTGCCGGTCGGCCCATCTCTTCAATCAATGGTGCGCTGGCTAGCGGCCCTTCACAAGGCCCAAAGGCGATCTGTTGCGCGCCAATCGTGGCGCTGTTACACATGCCCATTTCTTCCTGTTGCCAAACCAAAGCGACTGCTTCGATCTGCGGTTCCGGGGCGGAAGCCAAGCGTACCTGGCCGCCAGCTTCGTCGGTGTGAAAGACGTATGTATCGCCCTGCGTTTCCAAAGTTACTCGGTAGCCGGGTGTAATCACCTGCATACACATAACGCCTGCCGCCGCTACACCCAAACAGCCATCCGGCCATTCGACTGCCTCGGCGCTGACAATGGTGATCGCGTCCAACGGCAGTTGCAAGCGCTGGGCCAGAATCTGGCGCGCGCTCAGCGCCGCACCTACGGATACTTCTGCTGTGGTTGTTAGCGTAGCGGTGATTGGCAGATCCGTGATCGGTGTATCGACGGAATCCTCTGGGTCGGCCACCGGCATTTCGGCCTCGCCAGCGGTCTGTTCGGCTGCCGCGCCTTCGCTGCTCGCCGGTGCCGCACTCGGTGCGACACAGCCAGCCATCATCAGCACGATCAGAAGACTGGCAAAAATAATTTGTGGTTTATATAGTTTCATGGCGTTCGACACTCCATAAATAGTGATGGGCCTCATCTTTACTCCAGTTATATACTCCAGTTATATGACGTGCAGATCGGGCGCACTGTTCCTATCCAATTTCGTGTTAGCGACGAACTACTCTCCCGTAGCCTGATCGTTGACTGTGAGCAACGCGCCGATGGCGGTTGCATAGCCGGCATTCGTTGGCAGATCAAGCGGGGCGGCATAATATTGGCTCACCGATTCTAGCACCCGGCGGATGCTCGGCATATCGGTCATGTGGCCGGTGACGACAATCTGCCCGATCCCTTGGGCGCGCGCGGCATTGATCGATAGTAGGCCAATGACCTGACCGACTAAGGTAACCAGCGCCGCGGCCAAATCTTCGCGGCTGACATCAATTGCCTCGCGTGCTAATCGTCCAAAATTGACGGCGGTAGCATTGGCAGGTAACGAACCAATCGGGCCAGTTACCACGTCGGCCAGGCTCAGATCGGCGCCATTGGCATTACCACGTTGGGCCAGAGCGTCGATCTCCAGCGGATCCACCGTCTGCAATAACAGGCGACCCAACCCCAACATTGTGCCGCCACCAACCGCGGTGCCGGTGACATGGGCATATTCTTGACCGCGGGCCGCCACGACAGCCGTGCCTGAACCTGCGCTGATCACCAGCAACGGCGTTGCTAGGGTCGTTGTCGTCAAGCCGGCCAATGCTTGGCCACCTCGTCCAATTGCCTGTAACTCTCCTACACCAATCACATCGCAATGGGCAATCCGATTGGGCAAAAGGCGGTGTCGTCCGCCGGTTACGGCCAATTGTTGCAGGTCGTCTAATTCAACACCGCCCTCGGCCAGGATAGCCCGTACCAGGGCAGCATCGGGTTGATGGGTGTAGCGCCGCGTCCAGTGTCGCCATTCGCCATCGATATAGGCAACGGCATCGGTATTGCTGATGCCAAAATCGATGGCCGCCTGAGGGCGCGAGGTGGAAGATGTAGCTGTCACAGGAAGCCTTTCAAGTTAGGGAAATGGGTGGACATAACTTCAGGCATCATACCTGCTTGCGATTAAATCATCAACAATTATGTTTGTCTGGAATTGCATTATATTGTGATTATTGTATAATATATCCACTTAATTGTATTGAAATGTCAAATATTCTCACATTGTCCAATCTGCACAAATAAACTTAATCAAACATTAATCAATTGTGTCTTGAATTCTTATCAATCGAGTTGCATAATAGATTAACAATAAATGCCGATAATTTGCCCAGCTTGTGTCCCATTCCTGATGAAAATTTAAGCGATTTTGTTTTAAACTACCTGAAGTACCGAGTAGTGTCTGCGCAGCAGAGCGTACTGTTCTAACAAGGAGTCAAACCATGATCCGCAAAAGTCTGTCACCGCACTCTGATCATGTGCGCGTCATTTTCGAACTCCCGTCCTGTATTTGGGCCGATCGGATTTTCCTGGTTGGCGATTTCAACCAGTGGAGTGAGTGTGCAACACCAATGCAGCAAGCGCGGGATGGCGTCTGGCGCGCCACGTTAGATTTGCCCAATCGTAGCCGGCATGAATTTCGTTACTTGATCGATGGGCAGTGGAAGACGGACAGCCATGCCGACGGTTTTGTCGACAATGGGCTCGGCTCGGAAAACAGCGTTGTCTATGCCACGTTTGCCGATAAAACATCGGTGGAATACACAAACAGCCAGGTGCCAGAGAGTGTAGAAGTAGGACTGCCGATCAATCCCCTCCAATATCAGCCGTCGCGGCGCTTCTCCGCACTCGGCGAACTTGCGCGTCGCGTCCAGGTCAAGCAGGCAGTGGCGGCCTGACTTTGTTTCTGATTTAGCTCAGCACAAATATGCAGGATAAAAGAGGTGGCGCAGCAATAGATCGCTGCGCTACCTCTTTTATATTTTAACAACTTTGCTTTCCATACGTCTGGCAAGACCTGAATGTTAGATAGTGACCAAAATTGTACAAGTCGACGGTTAAACGTGGCAAAAGCGTGGCCTATGCTATAATAGACCACCTATGTTGCGTACACTGCGCTGGTTTGCCTTGCCAGCTATCCTCCTCATGGCGATTGGGTTGCGCTTTTGGCGCATCGACACGCTGCCGCCTGGCTTTCACTTCGATGAATCCTTCGAGGGCTTGGAAGCTTGGCGCATCTTGACTGATCCTAGTTACCGCCCGATCTTTTTAACCGGCAACTTTGGCGTGACACCCTTTAACGCCTATGCCAACGCCCTGATGTTTGGCCTCTTTCGTGCGTTGGGCAGTGAAGTTGGCCCCGTGGCCATGCGCGTCACGGCTGCCTGTTTTGGCGTCCTGGGCGTGCTGGCGATTATCGGGCTCGCCGCTGAAATACGCAAGCTCGACAAAGTCAAGGTGCCGCTCCCTTCTGCATTGCCACTGTTTGCCGCGGCAACGCTGGCCGTGATGCGCTGGCACATTCACTTTAGCCGCATGGGCATCGAGCCGATCTTGGTGCCGTTGACCTGGACTGCGGCCACATGGTTGCTGTTGCGCGGCTGGCGTACCGGCCACTGGTCTAACTTTGTTGGCTGTGGGGTTGTACTAGCGGCCGGCATGTACACCTATCAGGGGGCTTGGATTATCCCGTTTATTATCTTGCTCACTGTACTCTATTTGGTCCTAAATGATAATTGGAGATTAGAGATGGGGAAATGGAGATTAGGTTCTAATCGAGCGATTTCTCCAATCCCCAATCTCTTCATTAAACAGCGAATTGGCCTTCTCCTTGCTGCAGTGGTCGCCGCGCTCCTCTTTGCCCCGCTCGCCTGGTTTTTTTGGCAGCATTGGGAACTCGTTTTTCTGCGCCCGACGCAACTGGCGATTGTCGGCGCAACCGGTAGCCCAGCGGATACGTCGGTCTGGCACAATCTTTGGGCTACGGCCAAGCTGTTTGGTCCGTTTGGTAGCCCGGGTGACTTGGACCCGCGCCGTAATTTGCCGGGCGCACCGGCCTTGAATTTATGGTTGGCCATCCCTTTTTACTTGGGCTTCGGCCTGGCGATCTGGCGCATCCGGCGTCCTGCTTACGCGATAATTCTGACCAGCCTGGCGGGCCTGGTCGTGTTGGGCATTTTTAGCGAATATGCGCCCCACTTTCACCGTATTTTGGGCGCAGCCGCACCTGCTGCACTGTTGTGTGCGGTGGGGTTTGATTGGCTTTGGCAATCTCCATTCCTGCGCAAGTTTGGCGCCCAGTGGGTTTGTGTGCTTTTGCTTGTCCTGGGTGGTGCAACTTCTGCCCAAGAATATTTTGTACGCTGGGCGGCTTTGCCGGATCTCTTTTATGCCTTTGATGATGGCATCTGGCAAGTGGGGCAGACGGTGGCTGCATTGCCAGCCGATCAGCCCATCTATTTGACGCCGCGCACCGCAGATCATCCCACCCTAGCCTTTGCCTGGCAAACGCAGGGGCGACCAGCCCCAGTAACCTTTGATGGTCGCTATATTTTTCCATTAGCGATCCAGCCATCCCCGCAGCCAGAAGGCTATATCGTGATTGAACACGAAGATTTTCGCACTGGTTTGCTACTGCCGGAGGTGTTTCCGGGGGCAACGATTGGGCGCGAATGGCTGGATCGCCAGGGCAAGGTCTATGCCCGCTTTTACCAGCGGAATGTTGGTGAGCTTGCGCAGCGACCACCCCAGCAACCACTTTCAATTACACTGGGGGATGGAATCGAACTTGCCGGCTATGATGTGCAGCCCGCCCAATTGCACGCCGGGGAAATTCTTTATCTGCAACTGCACTGGCAAACCACATCTATCCCAGGCTCGGATTGGACGGTCTTTACCCATATTACACGGCGTGATGACGCTGGCAACAGCCAAGTTATGGCCGGGCGCGACAGTCTACCGGGCAATGGGAGTCTGCCTACCCGTCGCTGGCAAGCAGGTTGGCGTATTCTAGACGAATATCAGATCAGCCTACCCGCCGATTTGGCGCCGGGCGAATATGGGGTGGCTGTTGGACTCTATCAGGCGACAGGTGAAAGATTGCCCGCGGATGAAGCCGGAATTTTATTAGGGACGGTGACAATTGAGTAAATTTGCCGAGCTTTTACCTGCGCTCTATGCACACGAAGAGCGGAGCGGCTGGAGCCGAGGCATGCGTGCCTTGACCCATGCCTTGCTCGCGCGTACGCCACCTGCACCAGGCCCAATGTTAGAAGTAGGCTGTGGCGGCGGCGCTTTCCTCACCGAATTAGCGAACTATTACCCTGACCGCACGCAGGTCGGCATTGATCTCAACAGTGTCGCGTTGGGTGTGGCGCGGACTAAATTTTCTGGTCCACCCACGCTAGGGCAAGCGGATTTGCAACAATTGCCCTTTGCCGCGGCCACCTTTGGCGCTGTGGTCGCGCTGGACAGTTTTGATCAACAAGGTGTAGACACGAAAACCGGGCTGGCGGAAACGTGGCGCGTGTTACGCCCGCGTGGGCTACTCCTGTTACGCGTCAGCGCCCATCACTGGCTAGAGGGTGCGCACGATGTGGCTTTCAACACGGGGCGGCGCTTTGCACGTACAGAAATAGTGCGCCTCTTGCATGGCGTCGGTTTTGCAACCGTCCAGACTACGTACGCCAATACCTTGCTCTCGCCTGCCATTGTGGCCGTGCGTCTATTGCAGCGCTGGGG
This sequence comes from Caldilineales bacterium, assembly GCA_038247295.1. Classification (GTDB taxonomy): domain Bacteria; phylum Chloroflexota; class Anaerolineae; order Caldilineales; family Caldilineaceae; genus JAPLGZ01. The sequence goes on from JBBRVA010000071.1 coordinate 10,561, forward strand.
CGTACTCTCGTTAAACGAGTCACTCTATACCGCACCCGATGCGAACCGTCTGTTGGGGTTGGCGTTACAATGCGAGGCCCAGTGGCTGCGCCAGCGAAATTTGGGCTTTGGCGTCAGCCTCTACGCATTAGCGATCAAACCAGTAGAAAGCCAATCATGATGTCAAGCGGTCCGCTCGTCTGCACGGTGTTGCCCACCTACAATGAACGTGATAACATCGGTCCGTTGATCAGTGGCGTCCTGGCCAGCGCCATTACGCCGCACCTGGTGCTGGTGGTAGATGATAATTCACCCGATGGCACCGGTCAAGTGGTGGAGGAAGTGGCGGCGCGCTATAACACGCTTGCGTTGACCCAAGTTATCCTGATCCGGCGTACGGGTGAAAAGGGTCTCACCTCTGCCATTCAGCGCGGGATCGACGAAGCGATTCAGACCTATCACGCGGCGATTGTCACGTGGATGGATTGCGATCTTTCGATGCCACCCCAGGCGATTCCCCAACTGGTGCGGGCGATTGTTGAACAAGGCGCCGATGTGGCGATGGGATCACGCTGGATTCGCGGTGGCGCCGATGTGGCGCATGGCGTGCAGGCGCGCACGCTTAGCTGGATCATCAATTGCTTGGCGATGGTGTTGGTGGATCGCCGCATCCACGATTATACCAGCGGCTTTATCGCCGTGCGCGCAGATGTTTTACGTCACATTCGTCTGCGCGGCGATTATGGCGAGTACTGTATCGATCTGTTGGGGCGGGCCTTGCACCGCGGCTACCGTGTGCAAGAAGTGCCCTATATCTGTGTGCCGCGCACCGCGGGCGACAGCAAAACCGGCGCCAATTTGTGGGATTACCTGGTCAAGGGCCGCAAATACGTGGCGACCATTTGGCGCCTTTCGCGTGAGCAGACAGCACAAATCTCTAAGTGATTATTCAGAGATAACTTGTAAATTGGGAGATTGGAGATTAGAGATTGGAGATTGACAAGGCGTAATCTCTAATCTCTCTTCCTAACACATAGCCTTGAGGACCTAAAATCATGCTACAAGCAGCCGAGTTAAACCTGGCCGACATGGGCGAGCTAGCCGCCATCATCCCCGCCGCCGACCCGGAGGTAAAGATCCGCTATCGGGCGATTCCCGACTTTGATCGCGCCACCGACCACCAAAGCAGCCGCTACGCGATTATCCCGGTCTGCGCGCCGACGTTGGGCGGCAACGAGTTGAAGTATGTGACGCAGGCCATCGAAACCAACTGGATCTCGTCGGCAGGCAGCTTTATCCGCGACTTCGAGGCGCACTTTGCCGAGGCTTGCGGCACCAAGTACGGCATCGCCTGCGCCAATGGCACCGTTGCCATGCATCTGGCGATGGCCACCCTGGGCATGGAGCCCGGTGATGAAGTCATCATCCCCACCTTCACCATGATCGCCACGGCCAATGCCGTTACCTATTGCGGGGCAAAACCGGTGTTGGTGGATATGGAGCCCAATTATTGGCAAATGGACATCGACCAGGTGGCGGCTAAAATTACGCCGCGCACCAAGGCGATTGTGCCGGTGCATATCTATGGCCATCCGACCGATATGGACCCTTTGTTAGCATTGGCGCACCAGCATGGCATCACCGTGATCGAAGATTCGGCCGAAGCCCACGGCGCCGAGTACAAAGGGCGCCGTTGCGGCGGGCTGGGGGATGCGGCCGGCTTTAGCTTTTACGGCAACAAGATCATTACGACGGGCGAAGGCGGTATGGTGACGACCAACAATCGCGAGATTGCCAAACTGGCCTGGAATTTGCGCGACCACGCCTTTAGCCATGAGCGCCACTTTTGGCACAAATATATTGGCTTTAACTACCGCATGACCAACTTGCAGGCCGCGGTGGGGTTGGCGCAAGTCGAGCAGATGGAGAAATTTATCGAGAACCGCCGTCACAACGCGTTGGAATACAACTGCCGGCTACACGACATTCCGGGCATTACCACGCCACCGCAAGCCGCCTGGGCCAAGAATGTCTACTGGATGTACGGCATTCTGGTCGATGAGCAGGCGTACGGCATGAACCGTGACGGGCTGCGCAAAGTGCTGGCCGACCACGGCATCGAGACGCGCACCTTCTTCATTCCCATGCATTGCCAGCCGGTCTACTGGGCGCAATTCAAAGGTCAGCGTTACCCCGTTGCCGAGCGGTTGTGCCGAGATGGTTTCTATCTGCCCTCGGCCTCATCACTTACCATCGGCGAGATCGAGTACATTACCAATGTGATTCGGGAAGCCTGCCCCAACCTGTAAACCCCAGCCCCTTTAGGGCTGGGATATAGTCGCTACGCTTAGTTTCAGTTTAATCGCTCACCTCGCGGAACGAAATGTGCGGATTCTTTTCGATACAGTAGTTCATCTCCCAAACCGAGTGAAAGAGCACAACCAGTTGGCCGTGTTGATCACGCGTGCGTAAACTCTGCCCTGGCCAAGTGGTGTTGGCCAGCTCGTTCTCTGGCGATGTCACCCAACGCGCACTCGCATAGGGCAGCGGATCGACAGTCGCTTCCACATTATATTCAGCGGCCAGGCGCGCCACCACCACATCGAACTGAAGGATGCCCACCGCCGCCAGGATCGGCTCGCGCCGCACACTGTCGATTGGATGGAGCACCTGGATCACGGCCTCTTGGAGTAGTTGCTCCAATCCCTTGTTAAATTGCTTATATTTGGCAATGTTCAGATTGCGCAAACGCCCAAAGTGCTCGGGCTGAAAGGGGAGGATGGGCGCAAACTGCAACAACTCTGTGCTGGAAACCGTGTCACCAATCGTAAACAGCCCTGGATTGCTCAACCCAATCACATCACCCGGATAAGCCTCGCCGACCGTCTCGCGGTCGCGGGCAAAGAGCCGGTGCGGACGGCTCATGCGTACGGTGCGCCCCAGCCGCGGATGGTGGACCAGCATATCTTTGGCGAACCGCCCCGAACAGATGCGCAGAAAGGCCATACAGTCCCGATGTTTGGGGTCCATATTGGCCTGAATCTTAAAGACAAAACCGCTAAAACCTTCATCGTTGGGCGTTACTGTGCCTTGGCTGCTTTCGCGATCGCGCGGCGATGGCGCGAGTTCGATCAGCGCAGACAGAAAGGTTTCTACGCCAAAATTGTTGAGCGCGCTGCCAAAGTAGACCGGTGTCAATTCGCCAGCCAAAAAGGCATCCATGTCAAAGGCCGAGCCGACACCGGTTAACAGTTCAACATCATCACGCAACTGTGCGTAGGTGCGGGGCGTCAGTAACTCACGCAAAATTGGGTCATCCAGATCTCTCACCGCTACGGGAGCGCGTTCGGTGCCATGCGCCGTGCGTTGAAAGTAGAGGATCTGTTGTTTTTGCAGATCGTAAACGCCTTGAAAGTCGGCGCCACTGCCAATCGGCCAGTTCATCGGCACCACCCGAATCGAAAGCTCTTGTTCAATCTCATCTAAGATCGACAACGGATCGCGGCCAGGCTGGTCCAGCTTGTTGATAAAGGTGAGGATGGGCAGATGTTGCTTGCGACAGACGGTAAAAAGTTTGCGCGTTTGCGCCTCAATACCCTTGGCGCTGTCGAGCACCATAATCGCGCTATCCACCGCCATAAGGGTGCGATAGGTATCTTCGCTAAAATCTTGGTGACCAGGGGTGTCTAATAAATTTAATAGATGCTGGCCGTACTCAAATTGCAGCACCGTGGATGTGATCGAGATACCGCGCTCTTGCTCGATTGCCATCCAGTCGGAGACAGCGTGGCGCTGGTGTTTGCGGGCGCGCACCGCGCCGGCATGCTCAATCGCGCCGGCATATAAGAGTAACTTTTCGGTTAGGGTCGTTTTGCCAGCATCGGGATGGGAAATAATCGCAAAGGTGCGCCGGCGGGCGACTTCTTGGGCTAGTGATGTGGCACGCTCTGGCGCCACAGTTTGCTCAGGCATAACGTTCTGCTTTCTCGAACAATAATCAATACCTATTTACACCGCGCCAAACATCCGGCGCGCCAACAAATCGCATCAGCGATAAAGAGGAAGCTGGTCTAATCTTCAGTTGTTACAAACTGGGTAACATTCTCCTGACGGGGATTTTTTATTTCTGACCTCAGCCCTTTTGGTCGATAGCCGAAGCACAGAAATTAGCCTCAGTCCCCTGACGGAGAGTGTTTCATAAATAACATTAAGTAGAAAATGGACAGGTGGGCCTTGGTTGTGCGAAGATAAGTTTGCCGAAATATCCAAAGCACAACCAGGCACCACCGCATGCAAAGTATAGCAGAGTTACCGGAAAGTGTCAGATCGGCGGTCGAGAAAAATCCCGAAAGCGAAGCGGCGCTGTGGGCGTGGGTAAGTGAGCAACATGATGCTGCGATCGTCGAGCAGAACCGGGGGCATCTGTTGGGCAAAGTGCTCAGGGACGAATTTACCCTCACCACCGACCATGAAGGCCGCGCCACCAAGGTCACCCATCCGGCGAAGAAAACCAAAGGCAGCTATCGGCGGGGCAGCATGGTGGATTTGGATGCGACCTTTCGTCTGCACGGTGACAAGAGTCAGTTGGGCTATAATGCCAACATCGCCGTGAGTATTCACTTCGTCCGCGCAATCAACGCCATGCCCGGTGCGGCCCCGGATAGCACCGGGGTCGCCAACTTGCTCGCCAACCAGAAGGAACATCTGGGTGTGCAACCCGCCAAATTCATTTATGACCGTTCGGCTGAGCTCACGTCGAAGCCGTTCGGCTGAGCTCACGTCGAAGCCGTGCGGCCGGCATGCCCAAGATTTTTGCCGATGTCGACCGCGTCAGCGAGGGGAAGACGCAACTGGTGGCCCGCTTGATTGACTATGGTAAAAGCCGCGAACGCTTTGGCCCCAGTGATTTCACGCTGAACGAAGTCGGCCAACTCAGCTGTCCCAACGGCCAAGTCGCCGCCAAAGTCTACCGTTCCGGTAGCGCCGACGGCGTCAACTATCGCTTTCTGCCCGACCAGTGCCAGGACTGTCCGCTCTTGGCCCAGTGTCGCGGCGCCGAAGTCCAGCCCGACCACTATCGCCAGGCTGGCACTGAGCGGAGCCGAAGTGTCTTCATCAGTCACTACCGGGAACGCCAACGCACCGCCCTGCTCTACACCCAAACCGCGTCCTTCAAGCTCGATATGCGCTTCCGGTCCACGATTGAACGCATTATTGCGGCCTTGGTGCGTTACAACGATGCCCGCCAGGCCCACAGCCTTGGGCTGGCTAAGGCTGATTTTCAAGTGCGCATGGCCGCCACCGCCTACAATCGTTCGCGCCTAGAAGGCCACCGGCTCACGACGAAGCCTTAAAAAATGGCTCAAACTCACGCTCGACAAGGAGAAACCCATCCGCTTCCAACCCCCAGATACCACCTGATGCCGCACCCGCCGACCGCTCGCTCACCCTGATGATGGCCTGTGCCGGCC
>JBBRVA010000072.1:0-15992 GCA_038247295.1 Caldilineales bacterium
ACAGGTCGTCGCAAGTGCTATCCTGAAGTGTCGCCGTAATTTTAAACGGTTTACCTTCAAATGCAACCGGCAATTGCACGGCTTGATCTAAACGGAAGTTAGGCGACGTGTCAAAGAGAATATTGCCAAAATCGGCAAGTTGACTGTCAATACGGGCCACCGGTCGTCCGACGCTAAAGGTAACCGGGAAGACCGAGGCCGGCCGCAATTGTACATCCATCGGCCTGCCGCTCGGTGTTGTGGCTTGCAAGGTGATTTCACCCACATAATCACCAGGCCGGACGCGCTCCAAGCCGTCGATGCGCAATGTCGCGCTTACAACACCAGTTTCTGGCACCTCTTGATCAAAATTCAAACTAACTTCTTCGACAGCTTCGCCGCTGTCAACCCGGGTTAGGGTTAAAACGGCGTTGAGCGAACCGATTTCGTCAGTAGTGCCAGCGCTCAGTTGCACAGGCCAACCGTCGAGCGGCATTTGCGCCAGATCCAATTGATCGGGCAAGCCAACCAGCGCAATCGCCGGCTTGAGCGACAGGGCGGTCTGTCCCCAGTCACCAAAACGGATGCCATCCTTCTCGCCACTGATCAGATAGGTGACTTCGTATGAGCGGCCATCGGCGGGCGTAAAACTTTGATCGGTGCAGACGCGTTCATCACACAACATACCAGCCTGATAGATCAACTGGCCTTGTCCCTCTTCATCACCCGATTCATCGGTGACATAGACCGTAGCGGCCAAGTTGGTTGCCGTAGAGCCACCGCCAAAACCAACTTGTAAACGAGCGCGGCCATTGTCCAACAGCCCAGGATCACGCGCCGTCGGTGAGAAGATCGCGGCTTGAGGCAGATCGGCGCGCGCTTGCAGCCGGAAGCTACGCACTAATTGCAGCGCGGCTTGATCTTCGCCCACTTGCAGGCGAATCTCGGTCGGCTTTTCATCTTTGAGCAACAGAATGCGGGTATTATCCTGGCCAAAGGGTTGCAACGGCGTCTTACTATTGTAAAAGAGTGGTTCAGCCGCGCCAGGGCCATTGCTGCGCGCCATCAATAGTAACGGTTTGCCGGCTGGATAGTAACGCACGGCGGCCGGTGTATTGGCCAGGCTCGGTGGTGGATTGAGCAGTTCGGGGTAGCTGTCGGTTTGCACCACGGCAAAACCGCTGCGATCCGTCGTGTCTACCAACCACTTGCCGGCGGTCAATGCTTCACCCTCGATCAGGTTGACATCAATATTGGGATCATTCAAATTGGTGTATGGCAAGACTGCTTCATTATCATGACGCACACCGAGCAGGCCACCTTTGGTTGTGACAAGCGCAATCTGGCGTACGCCATGCGCATCACGCGTCGTCAGTTGCAGCGCGCCCCCCGCCTCGCGCCCAGTGATCACCGAGCGATCAGCCTTGATCTCGGCAAAAATTTCACTAAATACACGCAATAAATCCGGCGCAGTGCCAGCTTCGCGTACGCCATACTCAGCAAACTGCTCACGTAACACCTCGCCCGAGCACCCTGCGCTGGGATTACAGAGCACGATCGGAAAGACAAAAATGCCCACTTCATTCAAAATGTTAATCTGTGCGCTGAGACGATCACGTTGATCGCCCGCCTCACGTGGCTGCGTAGGTTCGCCATCGGTAAGTAAGAGAATATATTGGTCGCGCCCCGGCTCGCGTACGCTTTGTAACAGATTAGCGGCCGTTTCCAGCCCCAAGTCGATGCGGGTGTAGCCACGCCGGCCATATTCCGTGGGCGGCTGCAAAGAGTCGGTCAGCAGACGACGGTTATCTGCACCGCCGACGGGCTGAGGCGCGCCCAGCATCCCAACCCCTTCAGCCGCACTGTCAAAACGAACAACAGCAATGCGGTCGGCATCGTCGGCCAGTTGGACAAAGAGGCGGGCTGCGCTGTAGCGTAACGCACCAGGATCGCTGGGGGGATTGTAACTAACTGCACCGCCGCAGGGTGGTATGGGTGGCGTATCGCTATCTCTGGCCCATGGCCAACAAGTAGCCATACTACCAGAATCGTCTAAAACGACGACAACATCGACCGGTTGGGTTGGGCTACCAGATGTAACCGGTGGCGGTGCAGCTTGGGCAACTGGGTTCTGTAGCTGAGAAGCTTGCGTGGGGACGAACTGGGTCAACAACAGCCCGGCGATCAAAAGCAATGCGCCGAGCCAGTGAAACTGTTTATCCATCTTATATTTTTCTCTGAACAGTACGCTCCATATGCGCGTCCAAACTGCTATTTGCAAAGCTGGCATTTGTATTAAACGTCCACCCTACGTGCTTGGTTCCAGCAAGGCTGATTGTTCGTAAAAAACGCTTGCTACTATTGATTAACACATTTGCGCGCAAAAAACAAAAAGTAGAAGTGCTGTTTGTAAGTCACTTCTACTTTTTGCTATATTAATTTGGTGCGGTTACGGTTGATTTACTATTTTCCCGAGCAGGCCATCCAAAAAGTCGACAAAGGTGGCATAGGCTAGGGCGCCCTGTACCAATTGGTCGTTGGCGACAAAGCTAGGCCGCGAACGAATCCCCAGATCACGACGCGCTTGGTCCATTCGCTGCACCTTTTCTGCAATCGCAGGGTCATCCAAACAGGCTTCAGTTCCACTGCTGCCTTCTTCACCGATCATTTACCCTTTATGGAGCCGGCGTATCAATTATCTCTTGTAGCGCACTGGTAAACTGATCAACCGGCAGTGCGCCTGGGATAATGCGGCCTTCGCCATTAAATAGGACAATGAAAGTGGGCGTGCCCTGCACAAACTGCTGCCCATCAGCCATATCACTTTGTACTTTTTGGGCGGCCTCATCGCTTTCCAAACAGGTAGCAAATTGATCCGCATCCAGTTCAAGGTCTTCAGCTAATTGGCTAAAGACGGGATTGGGATCATTAATCGACCAGGTGTTGACATTGGCAAATAGTAAAGCGTGCATCTCCCAGAACTTGCCCTGGTCAGCCGCGCATTCGACCGCCACGCCGGCAGCAGGGGCCTGGGGGTGAATGCTTAGTGGGAAATTTTTAAATACCCACAAGATCTGGTTGGTATCAACAAAGGTCTTATCCAGCGCGGGCTGCGTATCCTCGGTGTGGCGACGGCAGAAAGGGCATTGGAAATCGGAGAATTCGACTACTACGACTTTTGCATCAATGTTGCCACGGTAGGCATCGCCGGCCATGTTATAGCCAGGTCGGTCTGGATCCGGGGCGAGGCCTTCCGCGCTAGCCCAGAAAGGAATTTCTTGATCGCCAGCCTCGGCTGGTTCAGCGGCCTGTTGCGGCGATTCGCCAGCAATCAGCGCATCGAGCAAGCCGGCAAATTGATCATAGGGTTGGGCGCCTACCAACTGGAAAGTTTCATCGGTAGCGGCGCGAGCAAAGAGGAAGCTCGGCGTGCCAGAGAAGCCCAGATCACGTGCTGCGGCTAAGCCTTGCTCAATGGTAGCAGTTTTTTCGCCACCCTCGACGCACGCACTATAGGCGGCGCTATCTGCGCCAATCCCCTCGGCCAATTGCAAAAAATAGGGATTAGGATCGGGAAGGCTTTGCCATTCAGCCTGGCTTTGGAAGAGTTGATCGTGCATCATCCAAAAAAGCCTGGCGCCTTGATCGGCAACACAAAGGGCGGCGGCATGGGCAGCTGGAGCGTTGGGATGCAATTGCACTAGTGGCATATCGCGGAACACAACGCGCACTTCGCCACTACGCACATAGCTCTCGTTGATCGCCGGTTCAGTCTGAATGAAATAGCGACTACAGAAAGGGCACTGGTAATCACTAAATTCAAACATGGTGATTGGTGCGTCTGGATTACCGCGGTAGGCAAATCCTTCGCTGGTAAAACCAACAGGAATATCTTTGTATGTTTCCTGGGGTAAACTGGTAGCGGCCATCGTGACAGTTGGCGTTGTCGTCACTAGTTCTGTTGCGGTAGCTTCCACTTGAGCAGCCGGAACTGGAGACACAGGCAGTGTGCAGCTCGCCAGCAAGCCCAACAGGGTAATGCCTGTCATCAAACAGGCAAGGAGCGGGCGCATAGATTGGCGTTTTATTTGTTCCATGTGATTTGTTCCATGTGAGTAGGGATCCCCGATGTGGATAAATTGCGCGACTACATTTGCTGAAACCTCAGTTTGCACAAGCACAGCCATGAACGAAACTGATCCGAAACAGGTTATGGCCCAGGTATGGTACGATGAAAGATTGATGTGAACACAATGGGTTTCGGATCGGCCCACAAGTATAGTATGGCCTGCATAACGTTCGTTACATGGGTATGCAGGCTATACTATACCATAGTTGAGTGAGGAGTGCATACAAACAAACTCAGTAGCAAATATAATCCTGTTATCTGCGCAACAGTTTATCACATCTTCGACATACGACAAGATCTCACAGAACATCGCCAAACTATTTTGTATTTTTGCACAAACAGACTGCACAAATTAACCCATGATTTGGAGCAGAAATAGCCAGCGCCAGCGTTAAATCACAAATCAATGGGCGTTGATCTTTTCTTCACCCAGTTGAATAATCTGGCGGATTGTTTCTACGCTGATGTGGCCAACAATGCTTTGATCGATCAGATAACGACGCAGCCGTTGTAATGACCAGCGCGAGAAATGCAAACCTAATGTACGGGGATTAGCCTTGGCAACGCGCATAATCTCGTGCCGTTGTTCCGAGCTAAAAAGCGGCGGGCGTCCCGGTGATTTGCCGCTGCGTAGACCATCTACCCCACTAGACGAGAAACGATGAATCCACTTGCGCACATTGATCGGATGAAGATTGACCGCACTGCTGATCTCTGGTACACCTTTACCCTTGGCAGAAAGGAGTACGATCATTAAGCGGTTGACTGGCAGATCTTCTTCAGGCTGATGGACTAACAATTCTAGTTGATGAAGTTGATCGTTGCTTAGATTCTGAATATACAAAGCCATGTGTCTATCCCTTCGTCCTTGTTCTAATGGTTGTAAACGTTACGCCTGTTTTGATAAATTGCTGGAAATAAATTGATCGGGTACGTTGTCTTCTTATAGATAAAACCCTTAAACGTCGCACAATTGCTCTCATGTACAGATAGCATGATCGGTGCGACTTTTAAATGGTTTGTCCATTAGTGGAAGACTAATCTACAGCTATGCACGTGCGAACGGGTTAACCTGTGTCAATTTTCAATGCAGTGTAACAGGAAATTGTTACTTAGTAATCGTACAAACGACTGATCTTTAATAGTACTTAAGGGCTACTAGTCTCGTAATGTAATGTAGTTTGCAGGAAAAGAACAATAAAAATAGCACACTCAGTTTATAACAAATGGAATTAACCAAACGTCACTATTCAGGAGGCGCGTAAAGCAGCGTGAGCAAGACGCCACCTGTAATTAAGCAGAGGGCTTGCCTACCACCGTAACACTAGATTCCACACTGGGGGATGCGAATTTAACGGTCTATTTCATTTATCTAGGCACTAGCCAGCCAGCGACGCAGTAACGCTGTACAGCGGGCAAGAATTACTTCGTCTGGGGTGCTAAGTGCGCAAATGGCATCAGCCCCCGCATGTAAAGCACCAACAGACCAATCCGAAGTCAGATTATCAGTCAGCATGAGTAGGGGAGCACGACTGCCTAAGCGAAGTTGGCTTACGACGGTTTTCATTTCACTCTCTACATGATCCAGATATTCAAATAGGATTAGATCAAAATCTGTAACCTGGCCGATCACCAAATCGACCAGATCATGGGCTTCAATAACCCAAATCTGAATTCCTGCATCGGCAAAGCGATTAATCAGGCTCATACTTTTGGCCATCTCATTGCCAGTGCGACGGACCCAGAGGACGCGCGCAAAGCAGGTGGACTGGGGTTTACTTTTATTAATAAGTTTAGCCTGCTGCGCAGTTATACTACTTTCCAATTTGCTCATAAAACTGCGCTTTCTACGCCGAGGTGACGAAGTTGAGCGATTATCCACACCGCCATCATCTGGCTTACAATGGGTTGCATCATAAACAAAGCGATGGCCAACCGCCTTTATTCGACCCGGCTTATCCCAAGTAGATCTACAATGTTTTGAACTACGTTGATTTGGGTAACGTTGATTCATGTCAGCGGACTCTTCCAGGCAAGATTATCTTATGCACAGTTACTAAGTTGATCCTTCGCGTTGGGGGCGAGCTACCATCAAATCGTTAGACAACTATAATACTATACAATAATAATATACAATAATATCATATATTTGCACGTTAACAAGTTTGTAAGGTGTTGCCACGTAATTATAATGCTAGTATATACAAATTTCAACACCCTTTACTTACTTCTTGCTGACAATCTTTATAGGATTTACTGGCTAATTTTATCGAATTCGACATAAATTTGACTTTGCGTGCTATCGACGCTATTCCAAATCAAAACGTTCCAAACAAAAAGGCAAGCTATGCAAAAATTAACACAGCTCGCCTTTTAGATTTTGCTATATGTAAAAAACAAAACAGATAAACTATAAAGATAAATAGAAAGCGTGAACTTGCGCCCTTTCTAGATTGGCAACCTTACGGTTGGGCTGCTCACAACTGGAAGTTTCGCCCATTGTCAACCACAGCCTTCTGGCTATAATTATTCACATAAGTCAACAATTTGCCATGCAATTTTTTCCAACCCGCACTGCGCAGAATTTCGGCCAGCTTTTCCCGGCTTTCTACCGCGCCCATGGTCAACATCTGTGGACCTTCCCCATACATCGTATACAAAACCTCACTTGGCTCGATCCCAAGTTGCATCAAACGAGGCGCAAACTCGCGTACCACGAATTCAGAAAAATCTTGTTCGCGCCCCATTTTGATATCCCATTGCATTAACAGCCTGACCATAATCGTGGATAATACCTTTCCGGCGAAACGAACAAACGACTGTAACAAAGGTAATACAAACTGGCAAATCAAATTATCATGCCCAGATCAAGAAGTCATTGCTTGATCTGCAAGCAACCATTGCTCGATCCGCAATTTGAGACCAGCCCATATGCAACATACCATTTTATGGCAAATACGAGTATAATAGAAGTTATGTCACAATACCAGAAGCATAGTAGAAATGCAACTTTTCATCGCATAAACCTCATTGCAACCTGCAGCCTGCTGCTAACCTGTCTATTCTATATACCTGTTGCAGCAAAAGGGAAACTAACGCCATCCCTGGCCCCTGCCCAACAGGTGGCGGCGGATTCTGGTCAGCCCTTACTGTTACCTGTCAATACAACAGCGGCGACACTCCAAACTCACGTTGCTGAATTTCGCCTCAATTATGAAGGCAGCAGCTTAACTGTAAGCCTTGATGCCCGCTATCAACTCAGAAACCCGACTGATGCGATGATCGCGCCCTTGATCAAAATTACTTCAGGCGCCACAGAGGGCCAACAAATGCTGCCTGGCGACTTAACTGTATCAGTTGGCGATCAAACCCTGCCCCTAACCCCAGCAGAGAATGCCAGTTATACCACACAAATTCAAATTGCCGGCCGCAGCAGCGTCGATCTTTTTTTGAATTACACGGCTAATCTAGATAATTCAGCGTTGCCCAGCATTAATTATTCAGCGGATCTGTTGCAGCAGTGGTCGGCTGACCCTAGTTTGCGCATCACGCTGATCCCCGCGTCGGCTATCAGCCCAGAAAGCTGGCTGCGCACCGAACCAGCCGAGTGGAGTTACACCCAGCCATCCGAAAGCCAACAACCAGGGATCAAATGGCTCTACGATGCTCGTATCCCAGAACAACCGATCGTGTTTCAAATCGTCCATCCCAACCAGTGGCAGCAGCTACAGGCCGCCACCCAGGCCGCAACACCAGGTGCAACGCTGGACAATTACATGCGGCTTGGCGAAATTTTGGGGCAACTCTACGCCGCCGCGTCCACAGGACCAGATACACCAGAAAATGGGGCGCTGCGTGAGCGCTTCTATGCGCAAACCATCGCCGCCTATACTACCGGCCTGGCAAGTGGCGCACTGGGCGCACTGCCGCAGGATCTGGCTGCGCTCCATGCTGGGCTGGCGACACTCTATCGCCAACGCAGCATCAATCCGGATGGGACAGTGAACTCGGCTTATGCAGTGCTGATGGCAGAAGAGGCTAGCCTGGCTTTAGGTGCGTTACCGCCAGAAGATGGCCGTCGGCTTGAGTTAGTGCGCTGGCAGGCCGAGGGCCTAACCGCGCAACTGAAGGAGATGCGCAACCGGCGTGATTGGCGTGCCGCCTTGCAAATTCTCGATCAACTGGCAACGCTGCCACCAGAAGTGGTTCCTCCGGATACGCTAACCGAAACTCGACGCACCATCGAAGTACAACAGGCGCTGCAATTCTTAGAGCAGAATAACCAAGCCGCTGCCCTCGCCCTGGCCGGTAGTGACATTACAGATGTTGCGCTCTTGCCACCGCCCGCCGCGCGTACGCTCTTTGCCGGTTGGCAAATGACGAGCACGATCACATTGGAGGCAACGCGACTCGAACTTGCGGCCTTAGTACTGCCCGACCGCGGCGAACAGGCCCACGCAGAGCTGCAAGATTTGGTTACTTTTTGGCAAAGCGATGAAACTTCTGCTCAAGGTTATACGTTTGAGTTGAACGCTGCGCTTGATGCCACCGTGCATACTCCTGTGGCTGACAGTGCGGCAACGGGAACTGGCGCCAACCGCTTGCACTTGCTGATCACCATGCCGCCCCAGACTACTGGTTTGACCCTTGCCCAGGGACTGCCACTTGAGGCCGACTGGGATATGTTGCGCACACTCTTACAGCAAATCGACCCGCAGGTGCAGCGTGAATCTCGCTTGTTACGCCAACAGATTGGGCTGATACAAACGTTAGATTTGCGCACGGTTGGTGACCAATGGGCGGCAATGGCAGCCAGCCTGGAAAACGAGGCGGCGCAACTGGAAACCCAAAGCACAGCGCTCAATGCCGAAGATGCTGGCAATGCCGAGAATGCGCTGCGGATGCGCATCCAAGCAGCGAATTACCGACATGCAGCCGAGGAGTGGCGTAATCTGAGCCGTAATAGCTGGGTGATGACAACGCTTGCCGCCCCGGCGGGCCTACAAACGATTACTCGATCCTGGATCACGACACCAGCCACGCCGGCGCAAGTGCTGGAGCTACAGGCAGAGGCGTTGAATATTGGTCGCTTAGCTGGCGCACTGGTTGCAGCGGTTGTAGGCCTGTTTTTGTTGGCTGGCACACTATGGTGGCTGTTGTAATAGCGTAGGAGCAGAGCCAAGTCCGCTTGTGTGCGGCTTGCTACCCGTATATTTAGTTCAAGAAACAAAATATCTATGGCAACTTTAACTTCCTCCAACCAAACTTATACCCATCGCTATGCAATCTACTTTGAAGATGGCCACTGGTTGATCGGCATTCTGACGGCAATGCTTTATCTCATTTTAGCGACCGCGCTGGATGCAGCTGGCCATGTCCCCAATATGTCGCTGCTGATTCCGGTGACATTGGGCGCCATCGTGCTGGCCACGCTCATGTCGTATAGCCGCTTCGACGGTTTCTTTGCGCTATCGCACAGTATGTTTACAGGTCTGGCCTGGATCCTTTATCTGATGAGTAGCATGGTAACCAGCAAAGAGATCGATTCTTTTTTGCATTTTGGTATCCCACCCACGCAGGCCAAAGTCTATTTTGTACTCTATCGCTTGCTCAACTGGATCGACGCCGCCTTTGGCAATGCGGCCAGCAACGATAACTATGTATTCATCTTTGAAATCTGTTTTCTCGTCTGGTGGCTCGCCTATCTGGGCGTTTGGTCAATCTTGCGCTATGGACACACCTGGCGTGCGATTGTCCCCGCTGGGCTGGTGCTCGTAATCAACACCTACTATGCCCCGCAGTCGACCTTTGGTTTTCTTGTTGTCTTTACGATAGTGGCGCTCATTTTATTAGTACGCACCAACCTGGCCGAACAACAGATGCGCTGGCGCGACGAGAGTATTTATTTTAGCCAGGATATTGTGGTCGATTTTCTGCGCGACGGGTTAATTTACACCGTTATGGTCCTTGCGCTCGCTTGGATTGCGCCCAGTTTGGGGCGCAGTCTGCAAGTACGCCAACTCTTGGGTCCATTAAATAATGGGTTTGAGCGGAGCATGGCAGAGGTAAACAAGTTATATGGCGGGCTCCAGCGGCGCAGTCAATCATCTGGCTCGGCTTTTGGCCGCACTTTAAACTTGGGCGGCCGGCGCGATGTGGGCAGCGGGATTGTCTTTGAGGTAAGTACCCCCATCGGTCGCTACTGGCGCGCCGTTGTATTTGATAACTTTGACGGGCGGCAATGGCAGAACACCGCGCAAGAAACGCTAGAATATGAAGAGAACACACCATTGCCCGCGTCCAACTGGAATTTACGCGCGCCATTGACGCAAACCATTACTTTGCGCGCCTCGACTGGCAATGTTATTTTTGGCGCCCCCGACATTCGGCAGGTGAACGTACCAGTTGAAACGCTTGTCCGCGCTGCTCCAACGGAGGATGCAGCCACAATAACGCCTGATCCAACCTTGGCGCTGCCACCACCCGAAATTACCTATCTTCGTTCTACCAATGCATTGGAAACGGGCGACAGCTATACAGTTGTCAGCCAATACACCGCCATTACAGAAATCGCGCTGCGTGAGGCTAACACAGATTACCCGGCAGAGATCCGAGAGCGCTATCTGCAACTACCGGATTATATTTCACCACGCATTACCGAAACGGTGCAGGCCCTGACGACTGGCTTACCCACTGTCTACGATCAGGCTAAAGCGGTTGAGACCTTCTTGCGCACGATCCCGTACAGCGACACCATCGATGCGCCACCGCCCGATGTGGACCCGCTTGAGTATTTCCTCTTCGACATCAAGCAGGGGTATTGCGACTATTATGCAACAGCCATGACTGTCATGTTGCGCATGGTGGGCATCCCGGCGCGTACTGCCAGTGGTTACGCCGAAGGCACCTACGACGAAGAGAGTGGCCTGTATTTCGTTACCGAGCAAGATGCCCATACGTGGGTCGAGGTCTATTTTCCTACCTATGGTTGGATCGAGTTTGAACCCACGGCGGGAGAAAGCGCTTTACAACGGCCGTCGGGTACAGAAGAAGAGACAGGTCTAGAAGGCACGCCCACGGCCGCGGGTGGACCTCTACCGTCGGCTGAGCCAACATTTGATCCATTGAATCCAGGGACTGGCCCGTTCCCAGAAGATTCAACAGCAGGCGAGGATGCAGGCAACTTTGGCGGTTTACCTTGGTGGTTGTGGGCGATTGTAACACCCCTATTGTTGATCGCAGGCGTCTGGGGATTGCGCCGCAGCCAGTCGTTTGGTCCTTCTGCCTTTACGCCCGAACTATCACCCATTATCTATGAACGAATGCAACGCTGGGGCGAACGACTGGGGTTGCGCTCAACGGACAGCGATACGCCCTATGAACATGGGTCACGGCTCAGTGATGTTTTACCCGAAGGCCGTTCATTCATTCAGCAGATTACGGAGACGTATGTACGCCATCGATTTAGCCGCCAGGTCATAACGACCGATGCGACTACCTCAGCCGTCCGCACCGAGGATGGGGCGTCAATCGAAGGGGGTGAGTTCCTATTGAGTTCATGGCAACAACTGCATCCGCTTTTCTGGCGCGCTTGGCTACGCAAAATAGTTAATAAGTTTACACGCCGCGGGACGAATCCGTTTGCGTTGAAGGGCAAGTAAGGGGAGACGTCGCTGCGCTTAGGGAGACAGGGAGACATATCGTCTAGCACCGCTCCTTATCTCCCCTCCCTCCTCTACTGTGCTAGCTTGAGTAGGACGATCTGTGTCTCTTCCGGTAGCCCGCTCTTGCTTATCTTGAACATCTCTTGTGGCTCGGGGGCAGTTACACCGAATTCTTTAAGAAAGCGATCGATCGGTTCTAGCGTGTCCGCAAGCGACGACGCAAGACCAGGATGGTTATAGTGCATAGGAATGACAATCTTCGGCTCAAACATGCCAATAACTTCGACGGCACGGGTTGGGTCCAATATTGAACCGCCGCCCACCGGCACCAGCAAGATATCAACTTCACCCAGATTTAATTCTTCAATTTCGGCCTGCGTGGGCACTTCGCCTAAATCACCCAGATGACCGACTGTGAGACCCCCAAATTGAAAGAAGAAGAGCACATTGCGTTCCATAGCGGCCGCACTTTGTTTGCGATGGTAGGTGGTAGCGCCAGTAATGAAGATATTGCTAACCTCATATTCACCCGGTCCACGCAGCACTTTCGGTTCGCCTTGGACGCGGTCTGCCGCATTATGGCCCGGCTGATCGTGGCTAATGGTAACTACATCGGCACGAACTTTGGGCAGAGTTAACCCCACCGACTTATCATATGGGTCGCAAATCACAGTGGCGCCCTCACGAATCCGAAAACAGGATAGACCGTACCAGGTAATGTCCATAAACCTCTTTCACCTTTCTAATTTCTACTTATTTGCTATAATTTGCGTCGTGCCCAATCGCGCTATTTCGAACAAATGTTTTATAGGTAACTATACCGCAGATCAGGTGTGAAGACAAAAATTCCCTACCAAAGCGCAAGGGGCTGTGGTGTTGCATGCTGTTGGTGCCAATGTTATCATAACGAGCAACTTGTTTCCATCGGCTGCGTAGAGCGTAATACGTATCGATCAACGACAATACGCATTGCCTTATGTGCCACTTCAGCTATTCTCAGGATATAGGAGGTCGTTTATGCAACGTGATGAAGTTCGCAAAACTGTGACAGCTCAATTCTATCAGTCGCTTTCCGAAAGCGGTGTAGAGATAACGGCGATTCCGCAAAGTCAACTCCAGGCAGTGGTCAACGCGTTGGCCGATGGCGTTTTTGCCGCCTTGGCCGCCGTCGATGCCGAGAGTGACACAATGGTGAATTCCAACTTGGTCGCTAGCAGGAGCGCTAGCCCAGCGCAAATGGACGAACCACAGGTGCTTGGGGAGGTGGAAGAGACTATGCTCTGGCGCGGGCGGCCCTACCTGACGATTGGCACCGTTTACGAATTGACCACCCAACGCTTGCGTATTATACGCGGCATTTTGGGCAACCAGGTCGAAGAGATCGAACTGATTCGCGTGCGCGATACACGCGTCAAGCAACACCTGGGTGAACGCGCCCTCAATGTGGGCGATGTCACCATCCTCAGCAATGATACGACAGCGCCAGAAATCATTCTGAATAACGTCAACGATCCGTTGGCTGTGCGCGAGTTGGTCCGCAAGGCCGTCCAGGCCGAGAAGGAACGCCGCGGTCTGCGCTATCGAGAAGATGTTGATTAGATCCATCTGCTTATCATTATCGCTTATATTTATTGCTTGTTCCTACCTAATGTAATCAGCATCAGCTCATCAATTGATCGGAAAAGCCATGTCAGCGCCAGTTTTTGATCTCGAAACCATCATCGCCATTGGTCAACAAGCAGGAGAACTGGTGCAAACGATGCGCCGCGACGGCTTGCGCAATGTGCAAGACAAATCCAGCGTTATCGACTTGGTGACGGAAGCGGATGTCGCCAGTGAAAAATTCATTCGTGCGGCGCTTTACGAACACTACCCTTTCGTCGGTTTTTGGGGCGAAGAGAGCAATACCGCACCGCACGAAGAATTCTTCTGGCTGGTCGACCCGATCGACGGCACGACGAATTATGCGAATGGCTTACCCTTCTATTCGATCAACATTGGCTTGCAACAAGGCGAGCAGGCGCTGCTTGGTGTCACTGTTCAACTGCCCACCGGCCAGATCTACTGGGCAAAGCGGGGCGAAGGTGCCTATCTGCGCGCAACCGATGGCATCGAACAACGCCTGCAAGTGAACCAGGTAAACACACTGGTACGCGCCTTGGTGACCACCGGTTTTCCGTATCATCGAGCTGAATCGCCCGATAATAACAGCGCCGAGTTCAATTACTTCTTAACCCATTGCCAGGGGGTACGCTGTATGGGATCCGCCGCGCTGGATATGGCACATGTAGCCGGCGGCGCGCTAGCCGCCTTTTGGGAGGGCTGGCTCAACCCGTGGGATGTAGGCCCAGGTGCGCTGATGGTGCATGAGGCCGGTGGCTTAGTCACCGATTATGCAGGGCGACCGTGGACGCTGGGTAGCCGCAGTTTTGTGGCCAGCAACGGCCAGCCGGCATTGCATCAAGCACTGCTCGAAGGCATCCGTCAGGCGCGTGTTGGTCTGACGGAGACGCGCTTGTTTGTGGATTAATCGACCGGCACACGCACTTACCGGGTTATGAGCGCATACATATAATCAAACTCTAACCAGGCTAGCATCACTTCGTCCAGCAAGACGCGTTTGGGTGCATCTGGGAAGGCTGGATCGTTTAGGTAGAGGTGGGTTTCGTCGTAACCAACAACGACAAGGGCGTGGCGAACATCTGCCTGCCAGTACGTGGTAAGTTGATTGGTGCGGACAAAAAGTACAGCGGGTATACCTCGATCAATCATCCGCTTTAGTTCGTTTTCATCACCAGCCTGGATCGTAACTTTAACACCGTAGCGAGATACGCGTTGAATGTGCGATAGAAGGGAGCCTAATTCGCCTAGACCAAAGAGGCGATTTAGCTGCTGTTGTGCCACCGAGATACCAAGGTGGTGCAAAACCATTTGCGCACAGGCCGCCAAGCAGCCAGCGGGTTGTTCTTGAAGGCGATGTTCAACAGGCAGCAATCGCGCTGACATAGATGTTCAATTCTTCCGAGTTGTGTTCTTACGCAGGGACCATATTTGTTGAGGGCTGAATTTGGTGGGCAGCGAGTGCTTGCGCATTGACAAGCAATTCTTCGTGCAGCGATTCGGAAGCAAGCACTTCACCGGTTGTTGCCAATACACGAATCTTACCAATCTTGCCAATGTCTCCCCCACGCGGAGAAGTAAGGACGACATCATAACGCCACATCAAAATTTGACCCGACTCTAAAATCAACTCTGGATAATCTGCACGGAGTAAGTGACCAGCATACATCAATAACCAGACATTCGCCTTGCGCCGAGCCACTTCCGGATCAAGCACCTCCGCCTCGATATGCACAGCAATGCGCAGCTTTTCCGGCGGCTTAACAACCTGTGGTGCATGAACCGTGGGCGTTGATTGGGTTGCTAAAATCATTGAATTCATAACATTTCTCCAGCACTGATACAAATGCAACTTGGACATGCACTGATTGTAAGTGATGCAAAGTCGGTTGGCAAATCGGCTCACTTACCCTTATCCAACGCCACATCGAGCGCGTCCCAGAGGGTGCGCACGCCGATCACTTCGATATCCTTGGGCAACGCATCGCCCCCATTGCGTGACAACGCACTGCGCGGCGCCAATGCCCGCTTGAAACCCAGTTTGGCCGCTTCATTCAACCGGCGCGGCAACTGGCTGACGCTGCGCAGTTCACCACTCAACCCCACTTCACCCACAATCGCCAGATCCGCCGCCACGGGCAGGTTGCGAAAACTGCTGGTGATGGCCGTCGCAATCGCCAGATCGGCAGCCGGTTCATCGACGCGCATCCCGCCGACAATGTTGACAAAAATATCCTGCTCACTTAAATCCATGCCCACGCGTTTACTCAACACCGCAGTTAAGAGCAGCAGCCGGTTGAAATCGACACCGTTGCCGGTGCGGCGCGGTTGGCTGAACGCGCTGTGGCTGCTCAACGCCTGCACTTCCACCAACAAGGGTCGCGTACCCTCCATGGAGACAGCAATCGCACTGCCAGAGGCATTGGGCAAGCGCTCGGCCAGGAACATCTCCGACGGATTGAGCACTTCCGCCATACCTCCTTCGTTCATTTCGAAGATGCCCACTTCATTGGTGCTGCCGAAACGATTTTTCACCGAACGCAGCAAGCGATAGGCGTGGAAGCGTTCACCTTCCAGCTGCAACACAGCGTCCACCATAT
>JBBRVA010000073.1:0-15928 GCA_038247295.1 Caldilineales bacterium
CAGCCACGAATACCGCCGTACCGCCAACTAATACGCCGCTACCAACCAGCACAAACACAGCCGTGCCACCCACCGCGACAGCCACGAATACCGCCGTACCGCCAACTAATACGCCGGCACCGACAAACACAAATACGGCCCGACCACCGACCGCGACGGCCACGAACACCGCCGTGCCACCAACTAATACGCCGTTACCAACCAGCACAAACACAGCCGTGCCACCCACCGCGACGGCCACGAATACCGCCGTACCGCCAACTAATACGCCGCTACCAACCAGCACAAACACAGCCGTGCCACCCACCGCGACGGCCACGAATACAGCGACATCAACCCCATTGCCAACGGCGACGCGCCGACCGACGGCAACAGCAACGCGCCGGCCAACGGCAACAGCGACACGTCCACCAACAGCAACACCCACCGTGTCCACGGCCACACCAACCATACCAACGGCAACACCAACCGTGCCGACAGCCACGCCAACCATCACACCAGTCATACCAACAGCGACACCAACATCAATTCCACCATCTTTTGATCCGGCGCCATTTAGAGAGGAACTTGACGCAAATGTCGTACAGATGCAGGGCGGTGGCCAGCCAGGATCAGCGATCCAGGTATTGGTGGACGGCGTGGTCGCCAATGAGACGACCGTTCGGGCAAATCGAACCTGGTCGGTATCCTTGACACTGGATCAGCCAGGCAGCTATCAAATCAGCGTTCGTGCGGTCTATCCCAATCGCGTCGTGTTGCAGTCGATCACGCGGCCGGTTACAGCCGTTGTAGCCGAGCCAACGCCAGTTCCTACCCCGACAGTGACAGTAGGCACGGTCAAGCTGGTTGCGCCTGTGAACGATGTCACCGGCAACGGTCTCTATCAATTCGAATGGAACGCCAATTTTGTACCAGATCCAGGTCTGGCCTTTGAATTAGTCTTCTGGAAAGAAGGGCAGAATCCCATGAGCAGCGGCTTTGGGCTGGCGTCGCCGACCACAGGCAACCGTGTCAATGTAGATTTGACCGTACTCGATCAAAATCTGGGCGATTTGTTAGACCCAGGCCAGTACCTATGGGGCATCTTGTTGGTGCGCCAATCTCCCTATGAACGGATCGAATTTATGGGTGAGGCACGCCGCTTCCGCTTCGAAAGAGCCGGAAACCCAGACTCTCCCTCCTCTGGTGGGGATCAATCATCAGGTGAATAAATATGCAGCAGCTTACAGATCAATCTAACCAATTTCAATGGAAGGCCCGGCATTGGATTGCCGCCGGCTTGCTCGCTACGTTCCTTGTAGGTGGCACCGCGCTCGCCTATGCGTCATCGGTTGCAGCGCCAATCAACAACTGGATTGCCGCCGCACCTCTGCCCGAGCTCCTGGCCAATCGCGATGCGGTTGTCCAGGGTGACAATCTTTATATTGTCGGCGGAAAAAATACGAGTGAGAAACCAAGCGCTGAAGTCTACATAGCCCAAGTGCAAGAAGATGGATCGCTTGCCAACTGGACATCCACAACGCGCCTGCCGACGCCGGTCTATCTACAGGCAACCGTGGCCACGCAAAGCCACATTTACGTAATTGGCGGTTGGGATGGCAGCCAGACGCGGTCAGAGGTCTGGCGGGCTGCTTTTACAGATGGTGGGGTGGGCGCGTGGGAAAAGATTAGCAGCTACCCGAATGCGCTCGATTTGCATGCGGCCGTTTTGATCAACAATCGTATCTACGTAGTGGGTGGTTGGAGTGGTACAACTGGCCTACGCAAAGTCTATTATGCCGAAGTACAACCCAATGGATTGGGCGAATGGATGACGGCGCCCGATCTGCCGATCAAGCTGTTTCGTCATTCCGTGGCGGCCTATAATGACGTTCTCTACGTGACCGGCGGCTATGATGAAAGCAATGCGCATGCCAACGTCTATTATGCTAAAGTAAACTTGGATGGTTCGCTCAGCCCCTGGCAGCAGACGACGGCAATGCCCAATGCCCGTTACTACCACGCAACGCTTGTGCATGATGGGCGCTTGGTGATCTTGGGCGGTAAAAATGACGCCACTGAATACAATAGCGTCTATGCCGCGTCAATCACTGCCGGCGGGGCATTGGGCGCATGGAGCGCCGAACCGAATCTACCCGAGTCACTCTATCGTTTTGCAGCGGTGACCGTAGAGAAGTTTGGATCGGATTTTATTTATCTGGCAGGTGGTTTGCACGGCGTCGACTATCGCCAAACTGTCTATCACTCGGCTGTTCCCAGTTTGCCCACGCCAACCCCAACGCCGACAGCCGGCCCAACGCCGACACCAACGCCCAGTTTCAATATTCGGCTAGAAAATAGACCTCAGCAATGGGTAGCGCCGGGTGAGGAAATCGAGTATACGATCACCTATCAAAATAAGGGCGTCACCAGTGCGTCTGACGTGAAGATTAAGGCCGTAATTCCGGCCAATGCGGAACTGGTGCCCAATAGCATTGAAGCGCGCGCTGGCGTCACCTATACTGTTACTGGCGCCGAACCTGGCGCGGTCATTGGGTGGACGCTGGATTCATCTGCCAATCGAGAAAATGGAACCCTTGTTTACCGAGTTCGGCGGTTGTCATCCACCAGCGGGATACAGCGCGCCTTGAGCATTACAATTCAGGGACCAGCCAACGCCACGACTGGCGCGCCGATCGTTTACCAAATCAGCGTGACCAATAATGTACCAATCAGCTTGACCAACTTAACCATTCACAACGCCTTGCCGGCGGGCGCAACCTATGTCAGCGGCGGTGATGCTCCCCCCGTGAACAATATTGTGAAGTGGACAGTGGCAAATTTACGACCAGATGAAGTGGTGACAAAAGCGTGGACAGTTACCGCAACACGCTCATTAATCAATAGTAATTATTGGGCGACAACCACCGAAGGCGCCAGCACCAAGGGCAACGCGCTCGTCTTTACGATTGTGGATGACCAACCGTTGCCAGCGACCGGTGATGGCGTTGCGATCATCAACTCCAAAGCAGAAATCAGTTGGCAGGCGAATGGCGCAAACTATCAGGCTGAAAGTAATCCGACCTTTAATCCGTTACTGCCCAACTATTTGCCAATGATTATAAAGTGACAAGTCTAGGGTTTACGCACAGACTGAGGCTCTTCTCGGGTACGGACACGATCCAGCATGTTCGTACCCGAGAAGACTGGCGTAAATCCTGGGTAAAACAAGACTTACAAGTGCCACTCGCCCTCGCCTTGAAAATAATCACACCAGTGTTGCAGTGGACAAATTTCACAACGGGGCAGGCGCGCCTGACAAATTGTCCGCCCATGACGGATCAAATTAAGATGCAGAGGATAGAAAGTATCCGGCGGCAATAGCGCTTCCCAGATCGCCTTGATCTGTTGCGGAGTGGCGCGCCGGTTGCTTATGCCCAAGCGCTGGGTAATGCGTTGCACATGGGTATCCACTGGAAAGGCGGCGCGGTTGAAGCAAAAGAGTAAGACGATGCTAGCCGTTTTGTGACCGACACCTGGGAAGCTCGTCAGGTAGGCCAGCGCTTGATCAACTTCCATCGCGGCCAGGTGATCGAGGCGATAATTGCCCTGCTCGCGCTTGAGTTTTTCTAATGTGCCAACAATGTTGGGCGCCTTCTGATTGTACATGCCCGCCGTACGGATAGCGGCCTTGATCGCTTCGAGCGGTGCAGTTCGTACGGCGTCCCAATCCCCGTTAAAAGCAGTTTTTAGCTGCGCAAATGCACGCCCACTGTTGGTGTCCGTCGTATTTGCGCTTAGGATCGTCCAAAGCAATTCCTCCAGCGGGTCTTGGCCAGCCTGCCAGATCGGCTCACCATAGGCGGCTAGCAGTGCGGCATAGATGGCCTGGGCTTTTTCCTGCAAATCCATCAATTACTCCTTAAACGCTGGCACGAAAATGCGTGGCACACGCGCCAGAATCCGGCTGACCACATCATAATTATTGGTACCCAAGCGCTTGGCAATTATCTCAGCCGTCAATTGGGCATCATTCTGGCAGCCGATTAACACGACCTCGTCCCCCTGACAGACAGGCCCCGCTTCGGCCACAATCGCACTTACATCCACCATAACCTGGTCCATACAGACACGCCCGAGCAGTGGCGCAGCACGGCCATGAATCAGCACACTGCCCCAATGAAAGGGACGCCGAGGAAAGCCATCCGCATAGCCCACTGGAAGCACAGCAATCGTCATTGGCTGCGCAGCGATAAATTCACGGCCATAGCTCACCGTTTCACCCGGCTGCAACGTGCGGACTTGAGCTATTTCGGTCTTCCAACTTAATGCTGGGCGAAATGCAGCCGGGAGCCGCGTTTCGTCTGGATCAGGATGCAATCCGTAGAGCGCTATGCCTGTGCGCACCATGTCCAAATGCGTTTCGGGCATGGTCAACACGGCCGCCGAGTTGGCGGCGTGGGCCAACGGAGGACGTAGACCCTGTTCGTTGAGAAGATTGATTAAATGCTGGAACTGGCGAAATTGCACCCAGGCAAAGTCTTTATCATCCAGATCAGAGGTAGCAAAGTGAGTGAAAATGCCTTCGACATGTAAGCGGGGCATAGTATATAAAGTTTTGAGGAAGTTGGGCGCTTCTGCTGGTAATAGCCCCAAACGATTCATACCTGTATTTATTTTTACATGCACTACAGCTGGTTGTGCAAGGGTAGCCGCCTCGGCCAATGCTTGGGCTGTTTCTAGATCGTACACGGCAACGGTAATGTGGTGGGAGACAGCCACTGCTGCCAGTCTACCTGGTGTGTAGCCCAACACCAAAATCGGCGCCTGGAGGCCGGCCTGCCGTAATTCTACCCCTTCTGACAACGTAGCAACCGCCAACCGATCGGCACCTGCCTTCAGCAAAATGTGGCCTGTCTCGACAGCGCCATGCCCATAAGCATTGGCTTTTACGACTGCCATTAGCAGACAATCGGGGCCGATCAGCGTACGTACCAGTTGCACATTATGCACAAGTGCGTTACGATCTACCTCTATCCAGTTCGGACGTAATAGCGTTGACATCGTCTCAAAATCCATTCTTCGTAGATTTATTATTGTAAACTATCGAGATAGGAGCTAGCTATCATCCAGGCAGATGCTACGCTAGTAGTTCATACTTGTACTGGTTGTCCGGATCCTAAATAGCCAGAGAAACAAGCGCAAGCAAATATGTTCGCTTGTGCATTACAACACATAATAGCCGTTTTGAACGCTGCTTTAGAGGGTCATCGAGGTAGGCAAGCGTGAACAGAACCTTTGCCATTCTGTCCAAGTGAGCCCAGCTTGGCCTGGCTCTATGCCTGGTTTAGCAAGCCCATGATAATCACTACCACCAGTTTTTAACAGATCCAACTCGTCTGCTAATGCGGCGAAGTAAGCAACTAATGCCGTTATTGTGGACGGAGACGAGTGGTAGTGCCCGCGATTTTGAGCATAGGTATAGCATATTTCCAGGCCATCTAAACCGGCCTGATGTAAACGCCGCACCACTTGATCAATATTGCGAATGCGGGTGTAGCTGCCTGGATGGGCAAGTACAGCAATGCCACCAAATTGGTGGATTAATTCTATTGTCTCTTCAACACGCAAGCTGAACGCGCGTGCGACATAGGTTGAATGCAAAGCATCAGCCGCCAAATACTGGTCGAATACATCTTTGATCGAGGAAAAGCGATCGGGGTTGTGCGCCAGGGCCACTTGTGCAATGTGTACACGTCCGGGTACGCCACCAACCAGCGCCAGCACCTCCTCGATAGGGACATCTAGACCATACGCCTGTAGCCGCTCAATCTGGCGGATTTTTTGTTGCACGCGGTTATCTAATACCATTTGCAACATCTGCTGTAGATCAGGATCGTGGTGACGAATGCCGTAACCAAGAATATTGACATCTAAATAGTCATGCGCTGCTTCGCTTTTGGTGCTAAATTCCAAGGCTGGCACAATGGTTACCCCCACTTGTTGGCCAGCAGCGTGGGCGCGGTCGACACCGGCTACGGTGTCATGATCAGTTAGGGCAAGCACAGTAACGCCTAATTCAGCTGCGCGCTGGACAAGTTTTTCGGGGGTATCGGTGCCATCGGAAAAGGTGCTATGCACTTGTAAATCAACAGGATAAGTATGTATCATGTGTCTAGATCACTTGTCATTATGTTCACGATTGCAAGACAGCGATAAACGGCATATGTGAGCGACGGTATGCATGAGGGGTTATTTACCGGTCACAACCCATTCACCTCCTGCTGGATCATACAATAGTTTGCCGTTTAACTCAATTGCCGGAAGTATGACAACCTAAATTGACAGATGTGCTCAATTACGTTATCTTCATAATTTGTCATAGTGACTTGCCAGCTTTTGGCATATCCAAAAACTCAATCAACAACAATTAAATTCATCCTAGTGACTAAATTTTCTCCCAATTTTCAGAATATGTGTCACCGTCGCGAAGGATTACCTTTTTTTCAGCGATTAATATATAGAGGAGGTAATCTTGGAATCATCTGATCCCAAGAGCAGGTCGGAAAGGGACCTCCTCCAGCGATTGAAACGCGGTGATGAAGATGCCTGGGTCTATTTTACTCAGGAACATGGTACGCGCCTGTTCAACTTTCTACGCCACCGGTTGCCAAGCCAACAGGATGTAGAAGATGTGGCCGCCGACGCGCTGAGTGCAGTGGTGCGTGCCATTATGACCTTTGATGGCAACGTAACTTTAACAACTTTTTTGCTAACTATCGCAAAGAATAAACTAGCCGACTTCTACCGCCGGCAGCCAAAAACAAGCGAATTGTTAGAAACAATGGTAGATCCTGGATCTGCCACCGATAGCATTGAATTTCGCGAAGTTTTTAGCACGGTCAGAAAAGAATATCAGGAAATTTTACAGATGCGCTATCAATTGGGCTTAAGTGTCCAAGAGATCGCAGATTTCCTGGGGATAACCTATAAGGCGGCTGAATCATATTTAAGCCGGGCAAAACAGGAATTACGTAAAGCGCTTGACAAAGATGACGATGATTGATAATTTTTTTAACCGAAAATCCTATAGTGAGCGCGAGCTGCAAACTCTCTTTGCCCAATATTTGCCGGTGGAGCCTTTGCCGCCTGTCTTTGCTGCGCAGCTAAAAGAGCGCGTGCTAGCCGAAGTTTCGCTTGTGATCAAACCAGCGCGTACTAGCATCAGTGGGCCGGTTATCTTCTTTCAGCAGGCAATATCACCAAAGCGAACGCCGCTTGTCCGTCGCGCGATCAAATTGTTCTTGATTTGTGCTTTTCTGACCTTACTCACCCTGCTTTTTTTTTCACAATGGGTTAGCAGATAAAGTGCTCATTGCACCCCAGATCGACAGCGAGTGTCGGTCTGGGGTATCCACGAGTTATTTTCTACCCTTGCCTGTAACCACTATCTTTCCCAGCCCTCCCGCTTGCCTTGCGTTGTTGACGCCCGAAACGTTTTGACAAATTTCCAATAGATCGTTGAAAATAAAGCTTGTAATGAGTTCAGGGCTGAGCGCGCCACCCGGCAACCTCAGTCCTGACTGTTTTATTGGCTAAACCCGGAGGGGATCATGACTAAATATATCTTTGTAACCGGTGGGGTCTTGTCCGGTCTGGGCAAAGGCGTCACCGTGGCGTCGATTGGACGCATCTTAAAGGCGCGCGGCCTTAGCGTCGCCACCATGAAGTTGGACCCATATCTCAACGTAGACCCAGGGACGATGTCGCCCTATCAACATGGCGAGGTATTTGTCACGGAGGATGGGGCCGAGACAGATTTGGACCTGGGGCATTACGAACGTTTTGTCGATGAAAATCTGAGCAAGTTGTGCAACGTCACCAGTGGCCAAATCTACAATTATGTGCTCAGCCAGGAACGGCGCGGTGACTACTTGGGGGGTACCATCCAGGTAATTCCGCATGTTACCAACGAGATCAAGCGGCGGATTGGGCTGACGGCGCGCACCTTTCAAGCCGAGGTAGTCATCATCGAAATTGGCGGCACAGTGGGTGACATTGAGGGCCTGCCTTTTCTTGAAGCCATCCGCCAGATGCGCAAGGATGTTGGGCGCAACAACACGCTTTACATTCACGTCACCTGGTTGCCATTCTTGGCGGCCAGCAAAGAACTGAAGACCAAACCGACCCAGCATAGCGTGCGCGAGTTGCGCGGCATCGGTATCCATCCAGATGTGATCGTTTTGCGCAGCGATCACCCAGTTGATGAAGATGTGTTAGCCAAGACTGCGCTTTTCTGTGACGTAGAACAGGAAGCCGTAATTCCTGTGCTCACAGCCGATACGATTTATGCCGTACCGCTGGAATTGGAAAAATCTGGGCTGGGGACATGGCTGGTCAAACAGCTCAATTTACCAGTGCGGTGCGATCCGAGCGTTGGGTTACATGAGTGGAAATGTTTTGTCAATGAGACCCGGCGCGAAAAACCGATCTTGCGCATTGGGCTGGTCGGCAAATATATCGAGTTGGAAGATGCCTATCTGAGTGTCAAAGAGGCGCTAATCCATGCGGGGCTCGCAATCGGCCGCGATATCGATATTCAGTGGATCAGTTCAGAAAACCTGGAAAAAGGCCGCAAAACCGAGCAACTAGACCACGTGGATGGCATTGTCGTGCCTGGCGGCTTTGGATATCGGGGAATTGAAGGTAAAATTGTGGCCGCTCGTTATGCTCGCGAACATCGTGTGCCATATTTGGGTCTTTGTTTGGGCATGCAGGTCATCTGTATCGAGTTGGCGCGCAAACTCTTCCAAAGCGATGAGCCGAACAGCACCGAGTTCGATATGAACACAAAATATCCAATCATCGACTTAATGCCCGACCAACGCGACATTGCCGACATGGGTGGCACCATGCGGTTAGGCATCTATCCATGCAAATTAAAGCCTGGTACGCACGCAGCACACGCCTATCAGAGCCAAGATATGGATAGCACGGTCTACGAACGCCACCGCCATCGTTTTGAGTTTAATAACCATTACCGCGATCTATTGGTCGAAAATGGCATGATTTTCAGTGGTTTATCGCCGGATGGGCGGCTGGTCGAAATTGCCGAGTTGGAAAACCATCCTTTTATGCTAGGCAGCCAATTTCATCCTGAGTTTAAGAGCCGGCCCAACAATCCACATCCGCTCTTTTTGGCCTTTACGCAAGCAGCGCAGGCATATCGTGCCCAACAAGAGAACGCTGAACCAAAATTATTATTGATGGATAATTAAGAGAAGGTCGCTAGCACACGCAGGCAGACAGAATCACAAAGATTTACGCCAGGTGTGCTAGCCAGATTAGAAAGGAGAACCATTATGTCTGGACATTCAAAATGGTCAACAATCAAGCGTAAAAAAGGGGCGATTGACGCCGCACGCGGTCAGATTTTTACCAAGCTTGCCCGCGAAATTCAAGTAGCTGCGCGTAATGGCGCAGATGTAACCACAAATTTTACCCTGCGATTGGCAGTGGAAAAAGCACGTGCCGAAAACATGCCCAAGGATAACATCGAACGGGCGATTCGGCGCGGTGCGGGCTTGGAAAAGGATGCAGCCGAGATCGAATCGATTATGTATGAAGGCTATGCACCCCACGGTGTGGCTGTTATCGTCGAGTGCCTGACCGATAACCGCAACCGCACCATTTCCGAATTGCGCCGCGTCTTTACCCGCGCCAATGCCAATCTCGGCGAACCAGGGTCGGTTGCCTGGCAATTCAGTGCCAAAGGCTATATTGTCTTCAGCTTGGTTGATGAAGATGGCGACAAGAAAGCCATCGATCCAGATGAGATCTTTATGGCCGCCCTGGAACATGGAGCAGAGGATGTGAACATAAGCGATGATGTCGTGGAGGTTTACACCGAACGAACAGATTTTGCTCAGGTGAGCCAAGCGCTCAAAGAATCAGGTTTCGAGCCGGACAATGCCGAGTTAATTATGAAGCCCAACACCACATTAGCGCTGACAAGCGAAGAAGCCACCGATGTGCTCAACATGGTAGAGGCATTAGAAGAGCTCGACGATGTGACTAAAGTTTCGCACAATTTAGAAATAACCGATGAACTGGTAGCGCAATTTGCGTGAGTGGTTGGTAAATCGTAGGTGGTAATTGGTAAGTAGTAGGTGGTAAGGATAAAAATATTGGTACTACAGGCTACTTACCATTTACCCCTTACCAATTACCATGCAGGCCTAGTTTGATTAGTCGCTGAGCTTCACCCGTCAGCATAGAATGCCCGTATCCTATATTCCTGTAAAGATGGATAAAAATTGTCGGCTATAACCATACCTCAACCGCTGGTCTTCGAACAGATTGTGATCGGCGTGGATCCAGGCACAGCGATTACAGGGTATGGTGTGGTTGGCCGCACCGTGCGCAATGATTTTGTCTTGCTCGCCTGTGGTGTCATCCGCACGCCCGCTGATCACCCAATGCATCTGCGGCTCCTAGAACTTTACAACGATTTTGAGCGCATTCTTAAAGAATTTGCGCCCGATGAAGTGGCCGTAGAAAAACTCTTTTTTGGCCGCAATGTTACAACGGCGATCAGCGTAGGTCAGGCGCGCGGTGCGATCCTCTTGGCCATCGCCCAAAATAAATTGCCTCTCGCCGAATACACACCGGCTGAAATCAAACAGGCCGTCACCGGCTACGGCAGTGCCGACAAACACCAGATTCAATCCATGGTGCAGCGTACGCTCAATCTCGCCCAGCCCCCCCGGCCAGACGATGCAGCAGACGGTGTGGCCGTTGCTCTTTGCCATCTACAAAGCACCCGCTTCTTAATTCCCTAATTACGCCGGGTCTCCACGGTTAGCATCCACATACCCGTTTATACCTAGTACACTTGGGCGTAAGTAAGACAGTGAATCAGTAGGACAGTAGAACAGTGTTTGTACTGTCTCACTGTCCTACTGATTCACTACTGATTCACCGGAGAATAGTATGGTTATTTCCGCCCAAGTGTACTAGGCGCTCGCTCTATGCATGAATAAGCGGGCCAGTTTGGCATTCAGTCGCTTATCCTTCGTTGATTTTGCGCTATTTATCCTCTTCTACTACCTCTTTCCCACGTCTACCTTACGATCAATCCGAATTTCTCAAAACTTCTTTTGAAAACTCGTAAAAATCCGCGAAGGATTCGCCTAAAAATTGCGATTAATATAGTAAGTGCAAATAACAGTTACCTGCATCAGTAAATCTAATCAAGTAATCGTCTTTAGCGCAACAGGGCGCAATTCAATCAGGAAGCAATTTGGCCATGCGCGAGCAACCATATACCAACAATCAAATCTCCCACCGTAACCTTGGATTCGTGTATCAAATGAATCAGAGACCTGAACAAAAACTACCTTTGCAGAGAGAAGTTCGGATCCTTGTTGTGGACGATGAGGAGCCACTCCGCGATCTGCTCTGCATCTCCCTGCAGAAAGCTGGCTATAAAGTAGTCGTGGCTCGCGATGGACAAGAAGCGCTCGACCTGTTTGGTCGCACCCAAATTGACCTTGTCTTACTCGACATTATGATGCCTGGCATGGACGGCTTCCAAGTGTGCGCCGAGTTGCGCAAGCGCAGTGATGTACCAGTTGTGATGCTAACGGCGTTGAACCGACCGGACGACATTGTTCACGGCTTCAACCTGGGGGCGGATGATTACATTTCAAAACCCTTCACATTTCGTGAAGTTGAAGTGCGCATTCAAGCGATTTTACGCCGCATCGCCTGGATCAACGAACCACCCGAATTTCAAATTATTTCCTATAATGGAATTATGCTCAACGATGAGTTGCACGAAGTAAAGGTGCGTGGTGACTTGGTCCATCTTACACCCACCGAGTATCAATTACTGCGCCATCTCATGAGTCTGCCGGATCGCCCAGTGAGCAAAGAAGATTTGTTCCAAACTGTCTGGGGCTACGATCTAGCCGGCGGCACCAACCTAGTTGAAGTTGCAGTACGTCGTCTGCGCGAAAAGATTGAGGCAAACCCATCCCAACCGCTTTATTTGATCACCGTGCGTGGCGCGGGCTATAAATTCAATACCCAGCATGTCGGTGAACGCGCAATGTTAGTCTCCTAGATTTTCTTCGCCTAAATTTTTCAACGTACACCATAAATAGTATAAATTACAAAGGGTGCTCTTTTTGTAATTTATACTATTTATGGTGTATTTTTATTGGATTTGAAACCAATGATCGGTAAAGTACAAGCAAATTGAAAGCCTTGGCATCTGGATACGGCTTACTTAATGCACTTCTAATGGAGTGAGTGGTCAACAGGTGCCTGCCACTTGATCTTAGTGGACAATTGTATATACCGCTACCGATCGGTTCGGCGGGAAGGAATCTCAGCATGATTCGACTTTTGCGCGGCAGTGTCACGGCTCGTGGTAAAGATTTTATTGTTGTAGAAATGGGCGGCAGCATCGGCTTGAAGGTTTTTGTCACCGAGCCAACCGTTGCTCAATTTAATAGTGGTGCAGCGATTACGCTGCATACTTATCTAGTGGTGCGCGAAGACGCGCTCACGCTCTTTGGCTTTACCGATGAAGAAGAGTTGGCTATGTTCGAACTGCTGCTCACCGTGAGTGGCATAGGTCCCAAAGCAGCACTTTCGATTCTGAGTACACTTAGCCCGAATACGCTGCGGTTGGCCCTAGCGAATGACGAACCAGCCTTGATCGCCCGGGCGCCAGGCGTGGGCAAACGCACAGCCCAAAAAGTGGTGTTAGAATTGAAAGACAAAGTACAAGGGCCGATTGCTGGCTTAGAAGCATTGTTGTTGTCTACCGATGCCGACAGTGAAGTGATCGATGCACTTACGGCGCTGGGTTACAGCGTGGTAGAAGCCCAGCGTGCAGTTCAAAAGCTACCCAAAGAGTTAGTAGGGGTCGAAGAACGTTTGCGCTACGCCCTCAGCCAATTTGGTGGGTAAGCATCGAAAATTATTATTCAATTCATGTAGGAGAAATTTGTGAAAGAAGTACAAACATTACGCAAACGAGATATTTTTCAAGAAGAAAATCAACTTTGGCGCGTGCTGGACTATCAGCACATTAAAATGGCGCGCGGCAGCGCCACCATTCGGCTAAAAATTCGCAATGTCCGCACCGGTTCGACGGTCGAAAGAACGTACAACAACGGCGAGCGTTTGCAAGATGTAGAATTAGACAGCGACGATGTGCAATATCAATACACAGATGGTCAATTCTATTACTTCATGAACACCGAAACCTTTGAGCAGATTATTTTGTCGCCCGAAGCATTGGAAGGCGTCATTAATTATCTCACCGATAATCAAGTTGTGAAGCTTGAATCGTTTGAGGGTGAACCGTTGGATGTAAGCATGCCCATGAACGTTGATCTCAAAGTGGTTTGGGCTGAAGCAGCAGTCGTTGGCGACACAGCCGGTGCAGCGAACAAACGCGCTGAATTGGAAACCGGTTATAAGTTGCAGGTGCCCATGTTTGTCAGTGAAGGTGATATTGTCCGTGTGAATACAGGCGATGGCAGCTATGTAACACGCGTGAAGCAGTAAGGGATTAGATATTGGGTATGATGCATCGACTATCCAATATCTATCTCCAAGTTGGTGAGACTTTTGCTTGTTTCTCGATTAGACAATCATGCAGCGCCGTCTATTTCGAGTAAATTCGGATTAACGCAATGCAAACTTGATTTATGTGGAAAGGTCGGGTATAATCTCTAAGCACTTGAAGACAAGCGTATGCATTTGAAATGAGCAGATGCCGTTGTAGCTCAGTTGGTAGAGCAGTGCTTTCGTAAAGCACAGGTCGTCGGTTCGAGTCCGACCAACGGCTCAAAAAGGGCCTTCCCGAAGGGAAGGCCCTTTTATTTATCCCCTGACAACTGATAACTTAGGATGGCAAACCCTTACCGTAATAACATCAACTGTTTACGATGCTTGGCCAGCCGTTACATGGCGCGCAAAGGTGGCGATATCCAAATTAGCGCCACAAACCAGAACGGCAACTCGCTTCCCGCGCAAACGCTCGCGCAGGGGACCGCACAGTGCAGCGGTAGCAGCAGCGCCGGCCGGTTCGACAGCCAGCTTCATCGAACGGAAAAGCAAAGCCATTGCCCGCTGCATCTCATCATCGCTGACCAATACCAGATCATCTACAAAATGATAACAGAGGCCAAAGCTGTAGGGTGCGGCATGCGGCGCCCCCAGGCTATCGGCAATTGTACGCGGCGCTTCGATCGATTGTGGTTTACCAGCGGCAAAGCTACGATGCATCGTGTCGGCGCCTTCCGGCTCTACCCCAAACACCTGGCAGTGAGGCTGCAATTGCTTGAGCGCAGTTGCCATCCCAGCACAGAGCCCACCGCCACCAATTGGGATAATCACCGCGTCCAAATCCGGCACTTGAAGACCCAATTCCAATCCTAAGGTTGCCGTGCCTAAGATAGTTTGCGGCCCTTCGAAGGGATGGACAAATGTCCGGTTTTCTTCCGCTTGAATCTGATGAACGCGTTCAAAGGCGAGCGTCACATTATCAACCAGAACCACCTCGGCGCCGTATGCTTGGCAGGCGGCAATGCGGACAGGGCTGGCGGTTTTAGGCATCACCACTTTAGCGGTTGTACCTACCAAGCGGGCGGCAAAAGCAACCGCAATGGCATGGTTGCCCGCGCTGACGGCAGTTACACCCTGGGCTAGGGCAGCTTGATCGAGCGCGAGTAGATTGGTTAACGCGCCACGGGCCTTGAAGGTACCCGTGTGCTGAAACAATTCTAGCTTAAGCAGAACCGTAGTGTCTGGACCAATTTGTTCCGTAAGCGCCGATGTGCGCCAGGGCCATACTGGGGTTTCCAAAATCAAGCCACCTAAACGCTCGCGTGTTGCACGAATTTGATCTAGTAAAGGAAATTCCATTCGTCTACTCCATAATTTTTCTGTAGAATTTGTAACACAATTGCAAGCAAAGTAAGCCAAAATGTTGCATTTTCTATGCCAATCTACCTGCCTTAAGATTGACAAATGATGTCTTTCTTCGGTATTATGCAAGGAGGACAAGAATTCTATCACTCAAATTAAAATAAAATCGGCGTTCTGTCCATGAAGGCAGCGAAGCGATTATCCTCTTTGCGTGGCTTGGTTAGCTTCGTGGGGTGTTTGGACTAACACCGGTTTTCATTTTGCATGCAGTATATCCACGATCGGAAAATGAAAATATGAGTCTACTTGCTCCTCCCACCGCAGCCCCGTCAAATGCTACGCCAAATGTGAAAGCCCAAGTGTTGATTGCGGAAGATGATGAAGCATTACGGCATCTTCTGACTATTGCCTTGAAGCGTGATGGCTATAAAATCATCGCTGTTCGTGACGGGCAAGAAGCACTAAACGCTTTTGCCGACAATCCGATTGATCTGGTGCTGCTCGATATAAATATGCCGCTTGTCGACGGATATGAAGTGTGTTTGCAACTTCGCAAACGCACCGATGTGCCCATTATTATGATTACCGCTAAATCGCGCACCGATGAAGTTGTTTTCGGCGTCAATCTAGGTGCTGATTATTATATGACAAAGCCCTTTTCGATGCTGGAACTGCGTGCCCGTATCGAGCGCATTTTATTCCGCGTGAACAGCGAATCTCAGCGGAAGGCCGCCAACATCATAACGATTGGGGAGATTACGCTAGACGAAGAGAACCACCAAGTTACGGTACGCGGCGAAGAAACTGGTTTGACACCTAACGAGTTTCGCGTGCTCAGTTACTTGATGCACAATCCAGACAAGTTGATCAGCAAAGAGGTTTTTTTGAGCGCTGTTTGGAATTATCAATCAATTGAAGACACCAATTTTGTACGAGTGACGATTCGCCGCCTACGCAGCAAAATTGAAGTTGACCCCTCTAAGCCCCGTTATCTCAAAAC